>JBGTDP010000028.1:0-5390 GCA_041748255.1 Thermosynechococcaceae cyanobacterium
AAACCGAAGCCACCAAGACTGAGTGTTTTGCTCTAAGGTTGGCTGTGGCATAATTCTAGAAACAGACATTTATCAGGGCCTGGACCTCCTCTACACTGGCGATCGCGCTACTGATCGTAGCTTTACAAATTTCCTAGATCATTGACGATTAGCTTGACCACAGTTCCTACAGCAAGAACTATGATTGCTCCTATTAGGATGTACAAAATGCCTCCCAGCAGGAATAGAAGAATCCAATTGAGAATCTGAAGCTGAAAGGGCGTAGGGAGTATAGCTAGTATGAGGGTAATTGAAAACCCTAATGCAAACCCAATTGTTAGAAGCCGAACCCCGCCGATTAGGGAGCCAAGCATTGCCAGGATACCTGAAAGATAAACAGCTGTAGCCGTCCACTTTAGCCAAATTGGCATAGCATTGAGCGCAAAGCTGATAGCAGGCTGAAGATGTGACGATAGCTCTGGCACAGCTACAGCAATCAACTCACTGAGGATTCCGCCAAAGAGCAAGGCTAGAAACACCCAAACAGTCTTACGCACAAATTCATAAACGTAAGCTAAAGCCTCAGTTGGCCAGCCAGGAGAACCAGGCTTGACATTCAACAGGGTCCCTGTTAGCAACCAATTCGCTACTTTATTGACCAGTTGATCGTGATTACCTTTGCTATAGGTCAAGTACTCAGTGTGACTAAGCAAATGAAACCGATTAGCCTTGTAAGCTATATCAATTGGCTTAGCAGCTTTGTAAGTATGACTTTGCGTTTGGGTAACATGGATAGCCTGGGGATGGAATTTCTCTGGAAGAAAAGATTTCGTTTGTCCAGCGACTGGATCAGTTGGATCATATATATTGAACCAACAGAAATCTGGATTAAAAACCTGAAAATCACGATTAAGAGGAACTATGACTGGCCACAAAGCGGCAAATTTGCTTAATGGGGAACCGTAGGTCAACATGCCTCGTAAATTCTTAAACAATTCCCTCCGATCCAAGATATAGTCTTTATCTCTCCAGGAAGGGAAGTTGGGCCACATTAACTTCCCTTCCTGGCTGGATAGACATTCATCTCCCTGTGCCAGCCTGATTAAAGAATTTTTCCTGGCTTTATGCAAAAGTTCTTCAGTCAGATAGTTTGGTAGAGACTGGGCCGTCTCCATAATGCCATTGAAGGCAACTACACTTCCCTGGCTATGTGCCAAGATATACCAGTGGTCGTAGGGGCGGAGTGCCATCTCCACCATTCCCCGGACCATGCGCCGACGTATTGTTACCCGAGGCGGCAAACCCAGGTCCTGTAAAGGGCCTTTTCCAAGTCGGCTATTTTGCTGAAAGAGTTTTACGTCACCGATGAACTGAGCCAGAACATCAGGCCGAGGAATATTTAAATCTAGCAAACCCCTTAGCACAAACTTCAACAGTGAAAGAACTGGCAAAGTTAACAAGATGACTAAGGCAACCCAAAACAAGCGCAGCCGATCGTAAGAGCTGATAGAGGTATGTCCGGTCTCAGTTTTCTCATGTTGAGCCATTCTTTGGTCGTATCCTGGGGTACTTGGGTCAACACCCTTGATCGCCCATAGCGACAAGCCCCAGAGCCAGAATCGGATTTCAGTGCCTAAGGTTATAGGTTCATCTAAATCAGCCCACCAGACTTGGTGAAAGTAAATCTGAGTCAGATTTTGCTCGTCATAAACTTCTACCATAAGGGAAGGATGGTCCCCATTGTGCCAGGTTTCCTGTTGTGAACCAAAGGCAGCACTAGGAAGTGTATTCAGTGCAACATGGACATTGAGAGCCTTGCTGGCTGTTGCTTGCGCTGCTGATTCTTTAAGCGCTAAGGCGATATTTCTGGCTTCCCCTTCGAGGTGCTCAAACTGCAGTTGCTCACCGATTCCATGCACTAGCAGCACGCCTATTTTGGTAGTTGTTTCAAAGTTCATTTTGGCTCCAGGGCTAGTGTATGTGTAGAGAAGTGACAGGTTCTGTTGCAAAAAAACCAAGAATCACTATGCCTAGAGTTGAAACACATATACTACAACCCTGCATGTGGTGCTTAAGAAAGCTTTCGCAACAGAACTGATGAACTTTCCTCTTAGGTAAACTCTGGAGGGAGAATTTTTAGGGGATTAATTATAAGCCTAGAGAAGATAAATTAGGCTTACAATGCACTAAATTTCGATTCAATGCGTTTTTTTTAGTACTTCAAGGATGGAGGGCTGTGTTACAAAAATTTCAATGGAACAAAAGCGCCTTTCGGGAAACAGCAGCTTACACAAAAAATCTGAAGATTTCATGGAGGAAAGAGACCCATCCTATCCTATGACATCACCTTTTTCAACCCTCTGAATCTGACCTTTGCGGATCATGCTCATTGCCTCGAATCCTCGCAGGGACGGCTGAATCCTGGGTGGACGACGGGGTGAATGATTCATCGGCGACCAATCCTCACAACATCTCCGTCAAAGGTTGGCACAGACAACACAAAGGGATCGGTCAGGTAAGTCAATGCCTGCTCTTCAAGAATGCCGATCGCAATTTTCTCTCCCATGCGCAGACTATCATAATAGTCACTAAAGTAATGAACCCCAGCCATATTACGGCCAATGGAGATATTGGCTGCCAGCTTATTCAGCTCACCCTCCAGGGTCAGAAACTGGTCAGGTGCATAAAAATCAAGATTGCAAGCAGGTACGCCCTCACCTGGTGCAGGGCCAGGTAAACCAGGCGCACGGAACGCGATTGGGCTATCACCACTACCCAAACGTTTGAATGCAACCGTATCGTCTGATGTCTGTGCCAGTACCGCACTGGTATCAAAGAACGCTTTAAGGATTGTCACACAGGCTCCAGCAACGGTCGCGTGCCCAGCACCATAGGAGGGGTGCATCGGTGAGCCTTCAGGAAACGCCATGGGTAGAAAGTTGTTTCCTGTTCCCAAGTCTGTTGCGATTGCATTCAAAGTACCGTTATTTACCAACTCCTGTCTGAACGCCCCAACATCAGCCATCAACGTAGGTGAAACTGTCAGACCTCCTGCAGTTCGGACTAGCTCAATCCGTGCTGCCAATGCCTCTGGCCGCAAGCGAATGTGGTTGTTGAACTTCTGGAAGCGGACGGCTTTCAGTGCTCGTGTCGCCACTTCAGTCACCAGAGTCAAAATGTGCGGACCACCATAGAGGGCAAAACCACCTGCATTACGGCGTGTTGCTGTATCATCCGCTGCGACGCCAACTCCGGAAAGATGATCGAAGGCAGGGTCAAACGGCGTACCTATATCGAGCAAAATGATGCAAGCGCTCAGATAAGCTTCATAAAGTGCATCGTAGTGGACATAGGTTGCCAAATCGCGGGGGGTAGAGATGAAGCGACGTGATGGGCGGGGCGGTACTCCAGCTGGAGGACTCGGCTCTGGCACATAACTCTCCACTGCTGGTTTAATACCACGCTGAACTTGAACGTAGTCAGCCATGGTTACCATATAATCTTCACCTGGCTCTGCAATGGGAACTTTCTGCAAGATTTGCAGCGAGCCGTAGGTGATCAGTCCTTCTGCAACATTGCCACCCCCATTTCGATCAACATTACCAATCAGCAGAAACTGAGAGAGATAGGGACCAACTTCCACTCCCGGAGAGGAGCCTCGGAACACCGTCTGTGCATCGAGCATGCTCCCAGAATTCACCTTCCGGGGACGTCCAGTCTGGTTGCTGACATAGCCAAGGGCATTGAGGCGATTGATCGAATTCTGGATTACGCTATTCGAGCTGTTTGCTTCAAAATCATTGAAGGGCTGATCCCGTAGTATGGCTAGTTCGTAGACCTCTGCCATCTCCAAAATTAGCTCTGGGTTGGCATTGCCATTGGTATCCAACAATGGAGGTGCAGGAGGCATGGTCACAGCCTGAGCATCTGGCCCTTGTAGCTCAAAGACAACGCCTGCAGTTGGCGCTTCCCACTGTCTAAAATTGTCGGTTGAGGAAGGATCGGGCTGGACGACATATCCTCCGCCTCCTGTAGGCACTACTTCAAATTTGGCACCATGACGAACCCGATCCGAAAACGGATCAATGAAGCCATCGTCGATCGCACGACGAAACTCTACAAAATCCTGTGGATCTTGCAGCAACCCAGTATCCGGGTTGTGTGGCAAACCTTTGGTAAACGACATAAAGTACTGATCGCCAGCATAACGCTGCTCATCACCGTTTGCTTGGTGGGTCGGATACTCACGACTTCTGGCTAGTTCTGCCGCCTCAAGGCGAACAGCATAGGACTTCTGACGACGATTAGGCATAAAAAAACTCCCAAGGCTAGAATATTGCCTAACGACTGAGCTAACCAGTGGCAGACAAACTTGGACAAATATTTCAGATGTCCTTGTTTTTCCAGTTCAGCAGTTTGTTAGACCTCTCACACCGCAATAAAATCTAGCTTGAATATAGGAGATGAGAAATTTACGTACAATGAATTATTTTTTGGTTTAATAGGCTATTTTTTTGTCCAATTGTCTGCTTGCAACAGATTGCATTAATAAAATGGCAGGAGCAGAAATTTTCAACTGGTGCCAAGAACCCGAGGCTTCTTTCCCCCATTCAGGATTGAAAGTCACCCCCCTCACTCCATACCTTCCTCCCCAAACACCTGATAGAACTGCTCCTGGGCCTTGATCTCCAGTGCCCGCTTTGAGTACCGCGCAAAGCTCGACTCCGATTTGTGACGGGTGAGCTGCCGGGCTAGCACTGTATCCATGCCCTTCATCACCAGTTTTGTGGCAAAGGTGTGGCGTAGCCGGTGGGGATGACACTCTTTCACTCCAGCGATCGCCGCCAACTCCTCAATCATCTTGTAGATGCCCCAGTAGCTGAGGCGCTTCCCCTTGCTGTTATTCGAGGCTGATAGAAATAGTGGTGAGTCTGTCTCCACCGCTAGTCCTTGTCTTACCCACCAGCCGAGATACGCATCCAGTGCCTGTCGAGCCCCCGGCAGCAGCGGTACACTTCCAACGCTACCAGCCTTGGCTTGACGAATCTGCAACTGAGTACCGTCATAGTCTCCAACGTTAAGAGCTGCCACTTCCGAGGCCCTTAGCCCATGCTCCAGCACCCTGAGCAATGCCCGGTCTCTGGCCTCCGTTTCACCCCGGTAATCCAGAGCGGCATACAGTGCTTCTACTTCCGCTGCATTGAGTTCCTGGGGCACTAGGGGATCTGCTTTGGGCTTCTCCAGCGTCAGCGTGGGATTGCGGGGAATGTAGTCCTTGGCCGTCAGCCACTTGAAGAAGCTTTGCAGAGCAGCCAGGGCGCGATTGACTGTTGCTACAGTAGGCTTGCCTCCTCTGACCGTAGGTCGGGTTTGCAGATGTTCTTTATAGTGATCGAGGTCTCTGTGGGTGA
>JBGTDP010000029.1:0-6001 GCA_041748255.1 Thermosynechococcaceae cyanobacterium
TCAGATCAATCAAATGCTGCGTCAGGAGCAGCGAAAGTTGCCAGCGGAGTTGGATTATGCCGGCATCCACACCCTGTCAATGGAAGCGCGGGAGAAACTTGCCAAAGTCAAGCCGCTGACGATTGGTCAGGCCGGGCGGATTGGGGGTGTGAATCCAGCCGATATCAATGCCCTGTTAGTTTATTTAGAAACGGCAAAGCGTTTGGCAGTGACAAAGTGATTTTCTCAGCCTCGCCATTGTGAAACTCCAAATCACGCTCAGGATGCCAAGCCTTGATGAGGACAATCCCGACTGGAAAAGCTAGCGTAAACTCCGCCGAGCCATCACACTAATCCAATCCACTCCCAGGGTCAAAAGAATCAAGCAGCCCAGGGTGACGATGATCCCCGCCGTGTCAAAACTGCTCAACTGCTCCGTTAGGATGCGGCCCAACCCCCCGGCACCCACCAAACCCACAATCACGGTTTCTCGAATACACACCTCCCAGCGGTAGAGACCGTAGGCTAAAAATCGCGGCAATGTTAGCGGCAACACCCCGTAGAGAAACACCAGCGAACCCGGCGTTCCTTGGGCCTTTAAAGCTTGCAGGGGAGCGGGGGGTAAATTTTCTACCCCCTCGGCCATCAGCCGACCCAAAATTCCTAGATTGTGCAGCCCCAGGGCGATCGCCCCCGGCAAGATGCCCGGAAACAAAATATACAGCAAGACCAAGGCCCAAATCGGGGCCGGGATGGCCCGACACAGGAGCAAAAAGGCGCGGGTAAGCCCAAAGATTAGCCAGCCCCAAATCTGATTAGAACTAAAGCGGGGAAACAACCCCCCCGGCAACCAGAAATTGTTAGCCGCCGGAAATGACAGCAGGATGCCCCCAATCCCAGCCCCGGCGATCGCTAAAATCGACATCGACAGCGTCTGCAAGGATATAGCTAGTAGTTGTGAGGGATTAACGTCCTCAAATTCAACCGAGAAGGTGGTATGGATTACCTCCCCGAATAACATCCTGGCCCGTGGCGACCACAGATCACTCACATCAGCAGCCACATACCAAAAGCAAAACGGGATCACCAGCAGCAACCCCAGACCCACACCGCTTAGCCAAGGGTCCCGCCGATAGGTTGGTCTGATCTGGGACCGCAGCGATCGCGACGGTAGATTTAACGCCAAGCGAGGGGGACACCCTAGGCGCTGACGCAGCCAGGCACTGCCAAAATCTACTAGCCCATTTAAGACAAACAAGGCGATAAAAAAGGTCCAAAGCTGCTGATAGCGAAGAGACTGCAAACTGAGTAGAATCTGATATCCTAGGCCCCCGGCCCCAATGATCCCTAAGACCGCCGCTGAGCGAATCGAGCACTCAAACCGATAAAAAATATAGGAGAGCAAGTTTAACCCTGCTTGAGGAAATAGGCCATAGATAAAGGCATTGAAGGGCATTGCCCCACTGTGAATCATCGCCATCAGGGGTTGGCGAGGGGTTTCATCGAGAATTTCCGAAAAGACCTTAGCCGTGATCGCCCCAAAGGGAATTGCGATCGCCAGAATTGCCACCAGGGGGTTTAAGCCCAAAATATTGATCAGCAGCAGCCCCCAAAGCAGTTCATGAATCGCCCGTGGCCCCACCAGGATTACCCGCACCCCCAACCACCAGGAACCGAATCCAGTTCGATGGGGAAAGACCGTTAGCCACCAGACCTCGGAGGCAACCACGCCCCCCACCAATCCCAAGATCACGCTTAGAACCGTGCCACAAACTGCATAGGCCAGGGTCGTCAGGGTCGAATCCAGGGTTAAGCGCAGCAATTCTGGACTGAGATCTGGGTGAGCACTGACTTGCAGAAACCGCCAAAGCAGCGGCCAGCCATCTAGATTCAGCCACCTGTGTCCGAATATCCCTGCTTGGGAAATTGCCAAGGCCATTGCCCCCAAGCCAGCCAAGCTCCAGAGCCCAGAGGCAGTCGCCAGAGGTCGAGATAGAGAGGAATGCTTCACCGCCGGTACAGGGTCTTAATCATCGCCTGGGTAAGCGCTGGGGCCGAGGTATCAAACAAAATTTCTCCCCGCCGCAGGCCCACAATCCGCTGGTAGTGACTGCGGGCAAACTCAACCGCGTGCAGACTGGTCACCAGGGTTGTTCCCAACTGCTGGCTCAAATCCCGCAGCAAATTCATCATCTCCCGACTCAGTTCCGGGTCAAGGCTCGCGATCGGCTCATCCGCCAAGATCACCTGGGGATGTTGCACCAAGACTCGGGCTAAAGCAACCCGTTGTTGCTGTCCGCCGGAAAGCTGGTCTGTGCGGGCGTAGAGTTTTTCTGGGATTCCCACTTGCTTTAGGGCGTTGTAGGCCGCTTCCACCTCCAAGGGCCAGAGCAGCGACACAGCCGCCTTTAAGAACGACCAGTCACCCAAACGACCGGCGTTGACATTGTGGATCACCCGCAGGTTGTCTACTAACTGAAACTGCTGATAGACAGTGCCGATCTGCTGTTGAATTTGGCGCAGCTTTTGGGGGGGCAGGCCAGCCAAATTTTGCCCCAAGGCCCAAACTTCTCCCTGAGTGGGCCGCAAAGAACCATTGAGCAGACGAATCAGCGTACTCTTGCCAGCACCACTGGGGCCGACTAGGGCGACCCGTTCCCCTGGTTGAATTTGCAGGTTAATATTCACCAAGGCTGGAAAGGGACCGAATTTCTGGCTGACCTGCTGGAGATCGAAGATTGGCCGTGAACTCATTTAAGCTTGCCAATCTCTCGCCCGATGGTTTCAATCTGAGCATAGTTAGAATTTTGGGTGGGAATAAACTTAGCTGCCCCAAACAAATCTAAAATTTCTTTTTGCTCTGGATTCGCAGGATCAAGTTTCAGCAGGGCTGCTTGCACCCGCTGAGGAAAGTCTGCCCCGTAGCGCTCCTTGACTTCTGGATTAATCACCCAGTGATAGTCGTAGTAGGTAGGGGTTCGCCAAATCACCTGCACCTGCTGTTGATCAACTTCTCCGGCCTGCAATCGGCTCTGCCACACTTGCTCATTTAAAGCCCCGGCTTCGTAAGTGCCAGACTCTACCAGTTGGAGAGTGGCATCGTGGGAACTAGAAAAGCCCACCTGGCCCTTAAAATCCTTCAAGCTCATCCCGGCTTCTTGGAGGAAATACTGGGGCATCAACCGCCCGGAGGTGGAAGACTCGCTGCCAAAGGTAAAGCTGTGTCCCTTTAAAGCCTGCAGCCCTTGAAGCGATTGGATCGGGGCAATCCCACTTTTAGAATTGGCAATAAACACACTGTGAAACTCAGCATCAATCTGACGCTGGGCGATCGCTTGGGCCCCAGGCACCTGCGATCGCGCCTGCACCCCGGTCAGCCCCCCAAACCAAACCAGATCAAGATCCCCAACCCGAAAGGCAGTTACCGCCGCCGTGTAATCTGTGACTGGCTTATAAACAACGGGCACCCCTAGCTCTGCTTCGAGGTACTCCGTTAGTTTGCTGTAGAGACGCTGGAGTTTCTCCGGGTCTTGGTCTGGGATTGCCCCAGCCACCAGGGGTTTCACCTCTTCTTGATCCGTTGAGGACGAACGAGAAGTTTCCTGGGGGGAGCAAGCAGCCAAAGGCAACAATAGCAGCAGTCCAGTCAAAAATGCCTTTCTCATCGAGGATCACCTATTACACACAAACAACTTCAGGAGGTCGGAATATGACTTAGAGAATTTTTTGTCTCAGGTTCTATAAGCTTCAGGTATTCCGCCTTTTATCATCCCTGATTGTTGAACCTTTGCTTTACCCTTAACCGGGACGGGATTTTGCTAATAGCAGTTCTCCTAGCAACAGATCCCCCATTCCCTGGAAAAACTAGATTAAGCAGCCTCTAGCTACTGCGGCTGATAGACAACCTTGGGCACCAGGACAGCTTCCTGGTGCTGCCCAATTCCCAAAAACTGGCCGTCCTGATGGTGAACCCGCAGGAATTCAGATTTGCTTGTAGATTCAGTTGTGGATTCAGGAATAAGTTCAGGATCTAAACCAATTTTTTGTCCCCAACACCAGCGCTGGGCTATTTCTGCTGAAAGCTGAATTTCTGGCAGATGGTTCAGGGCAACTGCTGGAAGGACAGGAGAAAATGTCTGAGCTTGGATTTGCAGTTCCAAGTCCTCAAAGGCCAGGCTCTCAGAGCGCAGAAACCCACTGCTTTGGGTTCGCGACAGAGCTGCTAGGGTGCCGCCGGTTCCCAATGCTTTGCCCAGGTCACGGGCGATCGCTCGAATATAAGTGCCCGGTCCACAGGCGATCGTCAGATCCACCTCCGGCAGCTCTCCTGGCCGCCAATCCAAAATTCCTACAGAATAAATTTCCACCGTTCGGGGTGGAACCGCAACCGATTTGCCAGCTCGGGCAAGATCATACAGCCGCTGCCCCTGAATTTGAATTGCGCTGTAACTGGGAGGCACTTGCTGAATGTTGCCTTGGAATTGTTGCAGCACGGCGTTAACCGTCTCCAAGTCGAAATCTAGAGCAGGTGGCACCGCCAGGGGTTCTCCTGCCAGGTCATCGGTGGTCGTCGCTACCCCCAGCCGGATCGTTGCCTCATAGGCTTTGTCCTGGCGCAGGAACTGCAGCAGTCGAGTTGCCCGCCCCAGGGCGATGGGTAACACGCCAGTTGCCAAGGGGTCAAGAGTGCCACCATGGCCAACGCGCTTGATTCCCAATAGCCTGCGAACCCGCCCTACGCAATCATGGGAGGTCATTCCTGGGGGCTTGTGTAAGTTTAAGAATCCAGAATTCAAGATAAATAATTATCTTATCCCCTGTCTCAGGGCGAAAATAAAATGCTCTGAGGTTGGGGAGGAGATTCTAGGGCTGGAGGTGGGGTCACCGCAGGGGTGGCACGCCCCCCCAGGGCTTGTTGAAGACCGCTCGCCGTCAAGGTTTGATTTAGACTCAGCCCCAAGAGAGACCTCTGACTCAAGAGGGTGGCGTAATCAGGGGATAAGTAGCGAGCATAGGCTGGCTGGTCAGCAACATGGGTTTGAAAAAAGGCCACACTCAGAGCATCAAGGTAACTGCGCGCTAAGCCAGGGGAAGGTCCAACCAGAGCAGAGGGAACGGGCACCGTGCCGCTACTGGCAGATTCTCCAGTCAAGGAGAGATGGGTGCCCCCTTCAATGATAGTCAGGTACTTTTGGGGAGCGGTTAACCAGGTGAAGGGTTCAATTTGTTCTGGCAAAGCCGGGGCGATCGTGTCTGCACTGCCACCAATGATCATCACCGGAACTTTGATTTGACTCAGCCCTTCCTGGCCAAAAACAGCACTATCGATCGGGTTGGCAACCATAACTGCTTTGATACGTGGATCAAAGAGGTTGTAATCTCGTTGGGGTAAGACCAATGCCCGGCACTGCAACACCAGCGAGACATTTAAGCTGCGATCAAGATTGGGACCGCACTGCTGCTGAAGCTGATCAAAATTAAGCGTTGCTCCTGCTAGGGCCAGGGCTGTATACCCACCATAGGACTGCCCAAATACCCCCACTTGATCCAGGTTCAACCGGCCTTGAAAAGCTGGATCAGTTTGGGAAAGTCGGTCTAGCTCATCGAGTAAAAATTTAATATCCAGGGGGCGATCCACAAACTCCGAGGGCTCCGACACATCCTTTGCTTGCCCATTCAACAGGGCCAGTAACTGCTGGGAACTACTGCCTAAATGTTCTGGAACTGCAACGACAAACCCATAGGAAGCAAGGTGTTCGGCCAAATAATCAAACGTCTGGCGATCGGAGCCCAAACCGTGGGAAATCACCACGATCGGTAAGGGCCGAGGTTGGGTTAACTCTGGCAAATAAATATCAGCCGGAAATTGACGAGGAACAGCACTTAGACCCAGTTGGGTGCGATTCCGGTCCGTGAGATCTAAGGTGACTTTTTTCCAAGTAAAGGGACCCCGGAAGCGCAGATCCCGCCCTTGGGAGAACGTCTTTAGGGCCGCAGAAATTTGTTCTGGGGAAGGCTGATT
>JBGTDP010000030.1:0-8075 GCA_041748255.1 Thermosynechococcaceae cyanobacterium
ATACTCCGCTGATACCTTAGAAAAGCAGCTGAATCAGAACTCAGGACTCCAGGGACTATCTGTCCTCTACAGATATATGCGCCAAATTCAAGCTGCCGTAGCCCAGGGTCACTCGCGAGCAAAGCTGGCCTTTGATATTTATCTGCATCGGCTGCGAGCGGCAATTGGGGCGATGCTGGCCTCCTTGGGGGGGGTGGATGCCCTGGTGTTTACAGCAGGGGTGGGCGAAAACACCCCTGCCGTCCGAGCGTCTGCCTGTGAAGCGTTTGGCTTTCTGGGTCTGAAGCTGGACTCAGCTAAAAATAATCAATCCCCGGTTGATGCCGATATTGCCACGACTGATTCAACCGTACGGGTGGTAGTGGTTCACACTCAGGAGGACTGGGCGATCGCTCAAGATGCCTGGCAACTAATAAAATCTTAGTTTTAGAAGGTGTTTTCGTAAGCTGCTAGAGTAAAGTGCCCTCCTCAGGCGGGGTAGAGGTTTCAGTTAAGCAATTACACCTGAAGAGATGGATCTCAAATCTTGACTTGATCCTTTGCTCAGAACTTGGCCAGTATATTGCAACACTTCAGGCTCGTACTACCTGCCCCCACTAATCAGAACTGAGGCTAATCTAGAACAGAGGCAGCCAACTGCAACAAAATGTTGAAGCCACACTCCAGAATTCAATGCCTACCGAGGACTTGAAGTTATCAGCGGCACGATGATCCCATCCCCTAATCCATCTAATCCATCTAATCAACTAAGCCAACTGATAAAGTAGATCCAGGGGCATTGATTACCCAACCAACCACCTTTTGCGGCTTTTCCCTTGGAATTGAGCTGAAGAGCATTTGATGATCATTCCAACATCTCTACTGCAGGAACTGCTGCAAGTTCAGCCCCATCTGCGGCCCCAAATGTACTTCAAGTCTTCCTTGACGGCGCTCTCCCATGCCATGGAAGACCAGGTGCTTGCTGGAGTCGATCAGCCTTTAGTGATTGCTAGCTTTCAGCGGGAGCGGTTTTATCGCCAGGAAGCCCACCGCTATTTGCGTATTGCTGAGCGCACCCATCAAGTCTATGTTCTGGCGGCCCCGGAAACTGACTTTAAGCATATGTCCGGGGATTACGAAACTATTGCCTTTGATCCTGAGGATGGCTTGAGTCATGAGTGGCATTTGATTGTGGTCGGCAAAAACTATGCTGTTTCCTTGTTGTGCCGGGAACATCCATTCTCCCCCGCCGATGCTAAATCTCCGATCGCCACAATGGATCAAGCCCGCCGCTTTGAGGGCATCTGGACCTTTGATCGCCAGGTTGGTTGTGAAGCCGCTCGGCTATTTTTAGAGCGCATCTTAATCTACCGACCGGAGCTAGCCACAAAAATTGAATCGGCCCTCAGGCATCTGAATGCCAACGCCGCCTCAGGCTTTAATCAGATTGACCCGGCCCCCTTTGCCGATCGCCTAGTCACCTATCTACAGGCCGGACAGTACAAGCAACTTAAAGCCTATCAGTATATTGCCGACCAAGAGCGCAAAGAACGCCTGACCAACTCAATCACCGCCGCGATCCGCCGCTCAATGAATTTAGAGGAGATTCTTCAGGTTGCCGCCCAAGAACTGGGACAGGCCCTGCACGGTCATCGTTGCTTGATTTACCGCTGCAAAGCCACAGATGCCACTGCGGAGCTGCAACACGAATTTACCCGTCCAAAGTCAACTTCTTTAGTCGGGCAGACCTGGTCTCTCCAAGACAACCCGCTGTTCCAAGCGGTGCTGCAAACCCAAGAAAGCCTTCACATTGAAGACATCCCCACGGATGCCCACCTCAAACAAGCGAAATCGTTCAAATCTCTACTTCGTAAAGCTGGCGTTCGCTCTCTGCTGATGGTGCCGGTGCTTTATCAGGCCCGCTTACTGGGGATTATCGAGCTACACCACTGCGATCTAGCCGCTGCCCATGTCTGGAGTGACCATGAACTCTCTTTAGTTGAAGCGATCGCTACCCAAGTGGGCGTGGCCCTGATTCAAGCTGAAGCCTACGCTGAGCTTGAGGACTTAAACCAGCAACTTGAGGCCCTGGATCGCACCCGCAGCAACTTAATTGCGATTACCGGGCATGAACTGCGGACGCCGCTATCGACCATTCAAGTCTGCTTAGAAAGTTTAGCCACCGAACCAGACATGGCCCCGGAACTGCGGGAGGTGATGTTGAGTTCGGCCCTAGCCGACGCTGAGCGGATGCGCAAGCTCGTCCAGGACTTTTTGATGCTATCCAAATTAGAAAGTGGTCGGATAGAGTGGCATCTGGAACCATTGCCCCTGCAAGAATGTATTGATTTATCCTTAAGTAGTATCCATGCTCGTCAGTCCCAGGAGCCGCTCCCCAAAATTAAGACTCGAATACCATCAGAACTGCCCCTGGTGCAGGCCGATGGGGAGTGGCTAGTAGAAGTGCTCTCGAAGTTGTTAGACAATGCCTGCAAGTTCACCCAGGCTGATGGCAAAATTACCGTCACCGCCGAGCGTAATGGGGGGCAGATGCTGGAGGTCACGATTGCCGATACCGGTCGAGGAATTGAACCTGAACGCTTAGAAACAGTCTTCGATCGCTTCTATCAAGAAGAAGGGGCCCTGCGCCGAACCACAGGAGGGACTGGACTGGGGCTGGCGATTTGTCGCCAGATCGTCAACAACTTAGGGGGCAGAATTTGGGCAGAGTCAGGGGGCAAAGACCAGGGGAGCAAATTTCACTTTACGGTTCCCAGCATTGAAGGCAGGCCAGAGCAAGCTGCCTCCCCTAACGGGGGCCATCGGGTTAGGGGTTGAGATTCAACGCCAGTAGAATCTACTCTCTCAGACGTTGATTGACCATGGACAACCCTGGGTAAGCAGCACGCTATCCACCAAAGCGCCCAGGAGGAAAACCAAACTGTTACTTTTCCTCACAAAGGGGTCAAAACGAAGTCAGCCCAGTGGTACGATTCCCTCAATACCAGCATTTTACGCTTAAGACTCGTATTTTTGGGAGAAAAATGAATGGCAGAAAAATTGACTGGACAAACGCCTTTATTTGGTGGCAGCACAGGCGGTTTGCTCTCGGCTGCTGAACGAGAAGAAAAATATGCAATCACCTGGACAAGCCCGAAAGAGCAAGTCTTTGAAATGCCTACTGGTGGAGCCGCCACCATGCGCGAAGGTGATAATTTACTTTATCTAGCTCGTAAAGAGCAGTGTTTGGCCCTGGGTGGTCAGCAACTGCGGTCTAAAAAGATCACCGACTATAAAATCTATCGAATTTTTCCCGATGGTGAGACGGAATACCTGCATCCCAAGGATGGGGTCTTCCCAGAGAAAGTCAACGAAGGGCGTCCCTACGTCAACACAGTTGACCGTACCATTGGCGAAAATCCCAGCCCAGCCAAGGTTAAATTTAGCGGCACAAATACCTTCGACCCCGAAGCAACTAATTATTAAGCGCTTCACAGCAGCGCTTTTAGCAGCTTGAATGAGTCTCTCCGGATACCTTAATGGCATCTGGAGAGTTTTTATTTTGGCCGATGGGCACAGGCGCGACTTTGGAGTCCATCGCCAGCCTCTAAAATAAAGCTATGATTTTTCCTGATTTCTCTCAATTTTCGGCCTTGGCGCAGCAGGGTAACTTTGTCCCGGTCTACCAGGAGTGGATTGCTGATCTTGATACTCCGGTTTCTGCCTGGTACCGGGTTTGTGCCGGGCAACCCTACAGCTTCTTGTTGGAATCAGTGGAGGGGGGAGAACAACTGGCTCGCTATAGTTTTTTGGGGTGCGACCCCGTTTGGGTTTTAGAAACCAGAGCCGATCAGACAACCCAAACCCATCGAGATGGCTCAATCCAACACTTTAGCGGGGACCCGTTTCAAATCTTGGCAGAGTGTCTGCAGCCTTATCAACCGGTGACACTGCCCCAGTTGCCACCAGGCATTGGCGGCTTGTTCGGGTTTTGGGGATACGAGCTAATCAAGTGGATTGAGCCCAGGGTGCCGGTTCATCCTGCTGCTGCCACTGATCTTCCGGATGGATTGTGGATGCAGGTGGATAACTTATTGATCTTTGATCAGGTAAAGCGAAAAATCTGGGCGATCGCCTATGCTGATCTGCGCGATGCCCCTGATTTAGCAGCCGCTTATCAAACCGCCTGCGATCGAGTAACTCAGTTGGTCAACAAGCTACAACTGCCCCTAGAGCGGCACAAAACCATGCTGGAATGGACACCAAATCCACCCCAGTCGGACTCCCTCACCCTCACAAGCAATACAACCCGCGAGCAGTACTGCGCCAATGTTAAAGCAGCCAAGGCCCATATTCAAGCTGGGGATATCTTTCAGGTGGTGCTCTCCCAGCGGCTTTCTACCTCTTACCAGGGAGATCCGTTTGATCTCTATCGCTCCCTGCGCCTGATTAATCCTTCACCCTATATGGCCTACTTCCACTTCCGGGACTGGCAAATTATTGGTTCTAGCCCTGAGGTGATGGTTAAGGCTGAACATGGCGGCGATTCTCAAGGATCGATGCAAGCCACAGTGCGACCGATCGCCGGCACCCGTCCTAGAGGTCAGACAGTCCTAGAAGACAATACCCTGGCCCAGGACTTGCTCCAAGATCCCAAAGAAATTGCTGAGCACGTGATGTTGGTTGATTTAGGTCGGAATGATTTGGGCCGCGTGTGTCGGCGCGGCAGTGTGGGGGCCCAAGCCCAGCAGTTAATGGTAATTGAGCGCTACTCCCATGTGATGCACATTGTCAGCAATATTGTCGGGGAGTTGGCTCCAGGACAGACCGCCTGGGATTTACTCAAAGCCTGCTTCCCAGCCGGAACCGTCAGTGGAGCGCCTAAGATTCGAGCAATGGAAATTATTCACGCGCTGGAACCCTGTCGCCGAGGCCCCTATTCGGGAGCTTACGGCTGGTACGACTTTGAGGGGCAGCTCAACACAGCGATCGCAATTCGGACCATGGTTGTCCAAAGCCAGGATGACGGCAGCCATACCGTTAGCGTTCAAGCCGGTGCCGGACTCGTGGCCGACTCAGTCCCCGAACGAGAGTACGAAGAAACCCTCAATAAAGCCAAGGGGTTACTTGAAGCAATTCGTTCCTTATCAGCGCAGGGGAGCAACGCTGGATAATCGCTGTCTTTAGGACTGTTGGAAAGTCATGGCGCTAACCCCATTTAACCCAAGTTTAATTTTCTGGTTACCTCATGTTTACAACCAGGCTCTAGAGTAAGTGGAAAGACTTGGGGGTATTTCATGGTGCATCTTCCCATTGCTGACGAAACGGATTCCCGTCACTCCCTGGAAGCGCTCTATCATAGCCGTAAACTACATAGTTTTAAGAGGGGCGAATTTATTGCCATGGCCCCCCAGGAAGTTTGGATCGTTTGCCGGGGAGTCGTTCAACTGTGTCTGTTTTACCCCAGCGGGGATCAGGTTCTACTGGGACTGGTTGGTTCCTCAATGCCCTTTGGCTTGCCTTTTACTGCTTTAGAATCCTATTACGCTGCTGCCTTGACAAATGTGGATCTCCTGCGGCTAACCCTTGCTGATATTGAAGCCTCTGCAGGACTCTCCCAAAGCCTGTTTGGTCAACTTAGCCGACGACTTCGGCAAACCGAGGCAATTTTGGCAACGTCTAACTATCGCCGGGTCGAGGATCGCCTGCGCCATCTGTTGTTCTTACTTAAAAATGAGCTTGGTCAACCCACCGTAAATGGCACCCGGTTAGGGATTAAGCTCACCCATCAACAATTAGCAAGTGCAATTGGCACCAGTCGGGTCACAGTAACTCGCCTTTTGGGTAAACTGCGGGCTCAGGGATGGATTCGCCTCGATCGCAACCGTCGGATTGTGATTGCCGCCGATGCTTCTTTATCTGAGTAAGGAACCCTAGAGAAATTAACCCCCTCCCAGGCGTCTCCGATATTCCCGTCCAGGGGAATCCCCAACGGTGCTATCTATTCCCAGTTGCACAATCATCCAGCTATCCTTAGTTTCCTGGGGAATAGACTGGTTTGATGTCGGCACCGGAACCGAATAATCCAGCGATGCGGCAGGAATCTTTTACCAGTGACAATCTCGTTGAGGGTGAGCTTTTGAAGGGATTCCGGCTCAACAGTGTGAAGGACTGATCCGCCATCGCAGCTCCCTGCCTTTAAGCCTCAGTAATTTTATTCTAGGGTCAGCTTAATCCCTAAGAAAACTTTTTTCTCCAGACCCCCTGGGCAGGGCTTAGGCTTATCCTGGAGAGAGCAAGATTTCTGTAGTGGCCTGAGTTATGTCAATTGATCTTCTGCGATCGCTGGTTTGGATGGACTATCGCCTTGCCGTCCTCCTCGCTGTTTTTATCCCCTTGATTCTAATGATCTGGGCCTTTGTCCAGAAGGTAGAACCGATTGAGCGATTGCTAACTATTTACTGGCGGGTTGCCTGCCTCCTGACAATTACAGTTTATTTAATGATTGCCCAGCTACCGATTAGCTTTTTAACCAGCATCGGTGCTTTAGTTTTAATTCCAACTTCCCTCTGGTTTTGGGAGGATCTGAATGAAGAAATCCAGGACCGGCGGGGAGCTTTGCGACTGGCCTTTACGGCCTGGCGCTGGGCAATCTCACTTTATTGCGCCCTCGGGGCTGTCGCCCAGCTCTTTTTTCTTAACTGTGCCTTTTCTAAAACGGCGATCGCTGCTCCCAGTTGTCAGGTGTGGCTAGAAGCGCCTTTCTTGTTCAAGCAGGTCCTCCATTCTGGCACCAGGGTAGGAACCTTAGGGTTTTGGGCGATCGCGGCCTTGATTGTTTATCTTGGCTTTTTGCTGTACTTTGTCTTTTTCCGGCTCAGCCGCCAGGGTCGTTCCGCAGCAGGAATGTAAGCCATGCCAAACCAGGCTGAGTTCCGTCTAGGGCAATATACCCTCATGCGGCCCCAGGAAGTGCTGCTGGTCAAGGCTGAAGTTGCCGGAGAGTTGGACCAAATTGCCTTTTTTAAGGGCTACGCCAGTTCTCTCACCCGGCCCACGGCCTTTGACCCGGATCTGCCGGTGTTGCCCGACGAGGCTACGATTCTAGCGATTGATCGCCTAGAAGGACCGTTTGACCCCAATCACCCCCGGTATTTAGAGCAGGCGATTTCCTGGGAAGCCTTTCAAGCCCTGCTAGCAGCGATCGGAGTTTAAGCGGTGAAACGCTTTGTAGTAATCCTAAGTTTTGCCTTGCTCCTCCTCTGGTCTGGCAAACTTAGGGCAGCGGAACTCAAAGAAATTCGTCAACGCGGCTACCTAATTGTGGCCGTCAAGGACAATCTGCCGCCTTTAGGATTTCGAGATCCAAGGGGCCAGTTAAGCGGCTTTGAAATCGAGCTGGCTCACTACCTGGCTGAGGCGCTTTTAGGGCGAGATGCGGTGGTTTTGAAGCCTGTTTCGAACGCTGAGCGGCTAGAAGTGCTTCAAACCGGTGAGGTCGATCTAACGATTGCCCGGGTGACGGCGACGGCGGCTCGATTTCGAGTGGTTAACTTCAGCACCCCCTACTACTTTGATGGCACAGGCTTAATCACCAAAGCGGCTGGAATTCAAAACCTCAGTGATCTTGGGGCCCAAAAGATAGCGATTTTGGCTGGCTCTAGCACCATTGCCGGTTTACGGTTTATCCTCCCCACCGCTGCTCTGGTTGGGGTTGATTCTTACCAGGAGGCTCAATCTCTTTTAGAAGCTGGCAGAGTCAAAGCCTTTGCAGCGGATGCGAGTGTTTTAAGTTATTGGGCCCAACAAGACCCTCAGTACCACGTGCTGCCCTCTCGCCTCTCGGCAGAACCGCTTTCGGTGGTTCTGCCCAAGGGATTGCAGTACGATCCCCTACGCCGGGAAGTCAACCAGGCGATCGCACAGTCAAAAGCAACAGGGTGGTTGCCGTCCCGGCTTCGTTACTGGGGGCTGCCGAATGATCAACCGATCAGAGCCAAGCCGACACAGTTTGATAGGCTGGAAGAAAAGTAAATGGCTTACATCTTCAGCAGTTATTTATGAACAATTTTCCAATTCTCTATATCTCAATCCTA
>JBGTDP010000031.1:0-7083 GCA_041748255.1 Thermosynechococcaceae cyanobacterium
TCCCTACAGGTGCCAGGGTTGACCGTTGATCAGTTGCGGCAAATTTACCGGGGTCAAATTACTAACTGGCGCCAGGTCGGTGGCCCTGATTTGGCGATTACGCCCTTTTCCCAGCGTCCAGAGGATGGTGACACGCTGATGTCCTCACAAAATGGACAGCCCTCCTTTGGCTCAAAGGTTCAGTATGTCTACTCCAGCACAGAGGCACTGCGGGAAGTCAGCAAGACACCAGGCGGTATCTACTATGCCTCAGCCCGGACGGTGGTTCCCCAATGTAGTGTCAAGCCATTGCCCTTGGGAGAAACCGCCGATCAGCTTGTGCCTCCCTACCGCGATTCTTTGATATCACCTGAGCAATGCCCTGGCCAACGCAATCAGGTCAACGTCAAAGCTTTTCAGAATGGCAGCTATCCATTAACGCGCAAACTGTTTGTGATTATCAAGCAGCAGGGGCAGGATCAGCAGATAGGAGAAACCTATGCAAAACTACTCCTAACAGATCAGGGGCAACAGGCAATTGAGCAGGCTGGATTTGCCCAGCTAACATCATCAGCGATCGCCCAGGAAGAATAAAATTTAAGCATGATCCTACTTAAATTCACGAATCGAGCCGCTAAGGAGTTCTTGGTCTAGGTCTCAAGAACTGAGGTGGGTATATGGTAATTGGCAAGTTAATTGATGGACGCTACCAAGTCACAATGGCTCAAGGAACAGGCGGTCTTACCCAGACCTACCTGGCCCTAGATACCCGTCAACCTGGCCGCCCCTTTTGTATTGTTAAACACCTGCCCCGGTCTGCAGGGGAAAGTCCTCTCTACCAAACTGCCCGCCATAAGATCTTCAGAGAAGCCCAGATTCTAGAACAACTGGGTAACCACCCCCAGATACCTCGATTTTTAGGATTGCTTGAACAACCCCAAGACCTTTACTGGGTGCAAGGGTTTATTGAAGGGTCTCCGTTGAGTCTAGAGATTCGCCCTGAGTTGCGCTGGAACGAGCGGCAAGTGGTTCTGCTGCTGCAGGAGACATTAGAGACCTTAGCGTTTGTCCATCGCCAGGGGGTTATTCATCAAGATATTCAGCCCAAAAATCTAATTCGACGCAAACACAACCGTCAGTTAGCTTTGGTCAACTTTGGTTTGGCCACCCAGTCTCACCCCTCTGCGATCGCGGAGCCAGCCCAAAAAAAATCAGCCCCCCATCCCAGCCAGGATATTCACGCCCTCGGTGTCTTAGCCATCCAAGCCTTGACCGGTCTAGCTCTGCCTCGATCCACGCTGATTAATCCGACTTCCTGGCAGTCTCAAGTTCAGGTGAGTTTTAAATTAGCCAGAATTCTCAATCAGATGGTCCAGCCCCACCCTGGCTACCAACAGGTGCCAGAGGTCCTCCAAGCGCTGCAGCCCCTGGTTAGTCAACACACCTCTGGGCAGCAGCTTGCTCCTCCCCCAAACCAAAAAGTGCCACCCCTATCTTTAGGATCAGCATCCAGACCTCGCTGGGCTGAGGAGCTACCGCAGCCAATCGTAAATCAGACCCCTGGCCCTCTGGTCAAGGTCCAAAATTCTCCAAAGCCAGCGCCAACCGCTACTCATAAATCGCCGCTGCTGATTGGACTTGGCATCGGAATCGCCACAACCTTAGCTTTAGGAATGGGTCTCTATTATTTGGTGCGACTGCTGACCACGACGCCCGATCCAAAGCTGGTTCCCTCCCCCTCGCAAGGGGAAATCGAAAAAGCAATTTATTCAGCGAAAGATGGTCGGAGTAAAACTCCCGTGCAACCCGTAGGGGATATGATGCTTTAAATGCAGCCGGGCCACCGGCCCCTGACTTAAGTTAGTCGCATCTAAGATCACAACATCTGTGCGGTGGTGATCGCCATCGTAGACCAGGGTTAAAATCCAACCCGCGTCCCCTGGCTGTTGGCCAGCACTATCCGAGCGGGGCACAAAGACTGGCTCTCCCACAAACCCTTGGGGAGCGGCACTCCAAAGGTCTTGCTCCCCTGTATCCGGGTTGATTTTAAGAATTGCCTGCAGCGGCGCATTTCCGCCTGGCTGGTCGGCAGCAGCCAGGTATACGGTGTCATAGGGCTGGCCGACGCGATCAGGATGAACCGCCGGAAACTCACAGCAGCGCTCCTCGATCAGATGGCGCTCAACTGTCTGGGTGTCGAGATTGAGCTGAAACCGCCAAAGCTGTCCAGGGGGTAGGGTTGAAAATTCAATCTCCCGGAAATCCACCTGATGATCAATTGCCGGAAAGGTCTCGTAGCAAATAGAGTCAATGATAATCTCTTCCCCCTGCTCAAAGGCATTGGCATGGTGAAAGACAAATCCGGCCTTTGTTTCTAGAACCTTCATCTGGCCCGGTTGCTGGCGAGGGATGACCAATACCCGCGTGGGGCGATCGCGGTTAAACTTCAGGCACTGGCCTGGGCTACGCAGTCCCAGCACAAAAGGCAGGGGATTAAAGAAGATCGGGCTTTGAAAAAAGATGCAGTAGTTTGGGGTGAGGGCATAGTCGTGGATAAAGGCAAAGCCTGGGGTCGTGTGGCTGTGTTGTTGCACAACTTGACCGGCTAGATCTAGCTCGTAGAGGGTAATTGTTGAAGAGAGTCCTGGCTTGAGGGCAAAGTTGACCAGACGCGGCTCTCGACCCTGCCCCCCTGGATCAACCCGGGGATGGGCGGCAAAGGGAGAGCCTGCCTTTAAGACACCGCCTAAAAATTCCTTGCCCAAGGTTTCTAAGGTGGACGGGTCTAGGCGATAGGGTTGATCGGCTTCCCACAGAGCCAGGAGTTTATCCCCCCAGTAGATTACCTGGGTGTTGGCAATGTTTTTAAGCTTGAGGTCCAAAGCATTGGCTAGCCAGCCGCCGGGTTTTTGGGTGCCAAACACCCCCCGATAGAGAATCCGTCCGGCTTTTTGTTCAGCAAGATACCCTTCAGTCTGCACATAGCGGTTGCGAAAATGGGCTTTTTGATCCGCAAAGCTAATCGCGCAGATCATGCCGTCGCCATCAAAAGGGTGCTGCAGGCGATCGCCATTGACATCTAACAATCCCGGCCCATTGCGAAATAAAGTTCCAGTTAGATCTGGGGGAATTTCTCCCTCAATCTGGTCAATCCAATAGTCGTGCTCTTGGGGCAAGGACTGGGTTCCTCCCTGCCAGGCCGTTAAATCGTAAGGAGTTACAGGGCTAGAAGGCTGAACTGAAGCTGTTTTCATGGCGATCAAATGCTTACTCTGGATTTAAGGATGATTGTGAAATTAACCGGATTGATCTTTTAGGGGCTCTGTGAGTTGCGGTGACCCCACTAACTCAGTGACGAGTTCTGTAACTAAAGTATTTGCCGATGATGTCGGGAATAGCTCCGGCTCCAAATTAGGCGCTAAGGCTTGGGGTGGAGGCGGTTGCACTGCCTCTGGCAGCCAATGCAGCAGCGGCAAGGGGAGCAGTGTACTTAAGTTCGTAATCACCACCAGTAACCACAGCAGGTCGAAGTTAGTTTCATTAACACCGAGCCAATGCATCATCAACGCCCCAGACTCATGGGACAGCAGCCCTGCCAGGTTGGTCACTGACATCAGCAAGGCAAATAACGTTGCTTCAACCCCGGCTGGACACAGCCGAGCCGCCAAAACCAACACGGGCATATAGGCAATTTGCCCCATGACCGAGAGCACCAAACTGTCCCCGAGGCTAAACCAGTGGTCATCAATCCCCAGGGTGCGATTGGTATGGGTGACCAGCAACAGGGTTGTCATCCCTAATCCTGTCGATAGCAGCGTGCTCCAGAAGAAAATCCTGCGTACAGGCACCGCTTTTAAGAATCGCTGAAAAATCCATACCCCCGCTAGGGCTGCCAAGCTGGTTACCAGGCGCACGCGACCGAGAAATTCCGGCTGGAATCCCAGCTCATTGGTAGTGAAAAAGAAAAAAGCTGATTCAGAGCTAGGGGTGGCCTGCCAGAGAAACAAAAACGCCGCCGGCAGCCAAATTTGGTTCTGGGTCACCGCCTGACGCAATTGGCGAATTTGCCCCCGGGTGGCAGCGAAACTGGGACCTTGAGCAACCTGAGGATCGGCAATCAGCCAGGCAACGGCAGAGACAATCAGGGGAAAAGCCGCCGTAATCCCAAAGATTGTTTGGTTACTGAAGTGCTCCAGCAGCAAGCCGCTTAGATAAGCCGTTGATAACCCACCCAAGGCGGTTGCGCCCCAGCACAGGGACTGGAGAGACCCGACTTCACTCATAGACTCATTGCGAGCCCGCTCAACGACCAGGGAATCAACAATCACATCACTAATGGCAATGGATAGAGACCCCAGAGCGATCGTCGCTGTCGCCGCCCAGGCACTCTCAACAATTGTTGCCAGGGCTACCCAAGAAACGGCTCCTAACAATCCTGACAAAACCAGGTAGGAACGACGACGGTAGCCAAACAAGGGCAAACTATCGGATAAAAATCCAAACACTGGCTTGATCACCCAGGGCAAGGCCGCAATACCCATCATCGCAGCGACCTGGGCTGGGCTTAAGCTCAGATCATCTTTAAGAAAAAAGCTGATTGCTAAGCGCGCCAGACCCAGGATGCCCTGAACAAAGTAGATCGAGAGGATTGCAATCAGCTCTGTACTAGGCTCTTGCCCAAACAGCAACGACTGCTTGAGGGTGTCTTTGAGCTTCAAAGCGGCAGAGGAAGAAATAAACATTGATAATTTGTAACAAATATCAATGTATACCATGATAAGCTCATAACCTCGGACTGTCGTCTCTTTAAGAGAGCTTCAATCCTAGGTTTATTTTTGGGGGGAGCAAGTTGCCATGGGACTCAAGGGTAGTTATCATCAGCCCTTGGGTTGGGGGACAACAAATACTCTGCCGATCTGTAGGGAAACAATCCTACATTTGGCGATGCATTCTAAAAATGAAATTGTTGACAACAAAATCCTTGATGGTTATATAGTAACCATCCTGTAATTTTTATTTCCTAGCACCCCTGTTCAATTTTAGGTTTCTAGGAGTATCCTGGCTTCAGCTAAGTACAGTACTGTTAGCGACAAAATATTATTCAACTGTTGAATATATAATTCCACCAAAATTATAAAAATGACTTCTTGTAGCAACATGTTTCCCAACACCAAGATTGGCGACCTACAGGTTAAACAGTTGCCGGAATTATATGAGGCAGCTCGAAGCAGCACAGCGGGGCAGGACAAGCTAGCAGAGATCCTTAAGGCAATCTTAGATCGTCCGATCGAGCTCGAAGCGGGTAAAGGTCCCCGGGCGTCCTATTTAGCCCAGTTAGCTGAAGCCTACTATCGTCTGTTTCCGCGTTGCCTGGCCGGAATAAAACAAGAGCAGCTGATCAAGCAATCTTTGGAAAAAACGGTTCAGCGGTTAACGCAAATCTCCCTACCGTTAATTGAAGATGAGTACGCCCGGTTTAATCGCAACGGCTACAATCAGTCCCTCAAGGAGTTGGTGATTCAGCTTAATCGTCCGGCTTTTTTGACCCCACGACTGCGATCGCTGCCAACCCTAACAGAGTCAGAGTGCTTTTTGGCCCTGTTTATTCAATGTCTGCGGCAGCAGCTGGGGGCAACGGTCTTGCTTAGTAGTCGCTTTCAAGTAGAATATCGGGGCCTGCTTCGGAGTGTTTGTCTTTCTGCTGGGGAGCCGGAGGCCTGCCAAAGCAATCTAGAGGGCTGGCTTTGGGAAGCAATGAAATCCTTTGACCCCCTTAAAGCTTTTAGCGCCTCGGGCCATGGACGCCCGACCTTTGAAGCCTGGGTGCGGACAGTGGTCAATAACAAGCTTGCGGATGAGAAGCGTAAACTTCTAAAGCGGGAAGCGGACGAGCTGCTGTTCTATGAGCCGCGAGCTGGCCAGATTTTTCAGTATCGCCATCAGTGTTTACCAGCACCTGTGAAGGCTGAGATTGATTTAGAGAAATGTTTGCAGTTAATTCAGATTGTCCAGGCTCAGTTAACTGATCCAAAGGTGCGGGCGACGACAAGTCGCCTGCGACAACAAATCTCTGAGCAGCTAGATTGGTCGATTCATCAAACTCGAGATGTTCACCACCAAGTTCGACGAATTTTGGGCCGCTACGTTCAGTCCACCCGCTCCCTCAACATTACCTCCGTCGATAGCAATCAAGAGTGGATAGATAATTACCCTGACATCCGCACCCTGGGTAATCTCACCGGGCAAGCCTTGGAGTGTATTGCTGAGTTTCTCAACGATCATCAGACCCCAGTCTGGGTTCGAGATTGGAGCGAACGCCGTCGCACCCAAGCAGAGATTGCCCGGGAACTCTACGTCAGCCAGCCAACCATTTCCCGCTGCCTGGGGCGGGAGTTTCGCCAGTGGCTATTTCGCCGATTTTTTATGGATAATCAGACCCCAGAGTGGATTAAACGTTGGCACGAAACCCAAGAGATTCAGAGCCCTCATCAACGCAGGCAAGTGCGGCGAGAGATTCACCCAGACTATGCCCAGGGCCGCTGCTCCGCTAAAAGTATTGATGCGGAAATTGAGGCACTGCTCCGGGACTGGTGCGATCGCAATAGTATTTACTACCTCCCCTAGGGGGCTTAAAGTAAAGAAAGTTTGCAAAAACTCATCTTTATGCTTTTAGCCTCAAAAGCAGGCCAGGGCTTGCTAATCGTCCTAATCAAGTTCTGAAGTTATTAATTGCCGACTAATTTCTGAGAAAAACCAGGTTGTTTGGTTTCATCAGGGCTCAAATCTGAGAATTGCATGTTAGGTTTAAATTGAAGCTTGAAATTGCTTATATATCCAGCATAACTACTCGGCTAGGTAGTTTCACTCATTAGTTTTTTGGCAAATTGATTTCAACTCGCTAAATAAACTGCAGGGATGTCAGTCAGAGAAGTTATTAAGTTTGATTAGCAAATTCCCAACTTAATTTCTGATCTAATCGCTAAGGGGAGAGTTCCCCGCCGCTTGCGGCGTAAGATTGGTGGGTGAGCGAGTACATTCACAAAAGTCATAACGTCACAGTCTTGCTGTACCATCTTGTGTTTCCGGCAAAGTACCGACGGGCTG
>JBGTDP010000032.1:0-4252 GCA_041748255.1 Thermosynechococcaceae cyanobacterium
TAATGACCTTGCACGCCGCCAAGGGCTTGGAATTTCCGGTGATCTTTTTAGTCGGTCTGGAGCAGGGTCTGTTTCCCAACTTCCGTTGCTTAGACGATGCTGCTGCCCTAGAGGAAGAACGCCGACTTTGCTATGTCGGCATTACCCGCGCCCAGGAGCAGCTGTTTATGACCCATGCTCGGGAGCGCCGCCTGTACGGTTCTCGGGAACCCGCCACTCCTTCTCTATTTCTGGCGGAATTACCCAGAGACTTATTGACCAGCAATGTGGCAACGGCGATTCCCACCCGCCGATTTGAAACTGCAGATCTAAAAACACCCGAGCCGGAGCGACCCAACAGCCATGCCCAAGATTGGTCGGTGGGCGATCGCATCGAACACAAAGCCTTTGGCCTGGGTCAAGTCACCCATATTTTTGGGGCAGGCAACAAAATTTGTCTGGCGGTGAAGTTTCCCGGCCTGGGCCAAAAAATTCTTGACCCTAAAATAACTTTGCTTGAGCGGGTGGAATAGGGGAACCTCCAGGATCTGGTGAATCTAGATCAGGATAATCCCCCTGGCTAGGATTATGATCAAAGTAGTTTAAGAAACTTCATAAACCGTGACCGCACCCCAACTTATTTCCCCTCCCCTAGAAACATTAACTTGGACCTGGCAAAGACACCAAATTCAGTACACGACTGCTGGCCCTGCGACCGGACGCCCCCTGATCCTGATTCATGGCTTTGGAGCCTCAATGGGGCACTGGCGCAAAAATATCCCTGCCCTTGCCGCTGGCGGATATCGCGTGTTTGCCCTAGATTTATTGGGGTTTGGGGGCTCTGAGAAACCGCAGCTAAACTACACTGTGGAGCTGTGGCAGGAACTGTTGCAGGACTTTTGGCAAGCCCATGTTCAACAACCCGCAGTCTTTGTCGGCAACTCTGTGGGGGGCTTGTTAAGCCTAATGATCCTGGCCAATGCCCCGAAAATTGCGGCTGGGGGAATTTTACTCAATGCCGCTGGGGGACTCAATCACCGCCCGGATCAACTGAACTTGCCCCTGCGGATGATCATGGGCGGCTTTACCAAGTTGATTAGCGCTCCTGGCACCGGCCCGTTTTTGTTTAATCGGGTCCGACAAAAAAATCGGATTCGGCGCACCCTGGCTCAGGTTTACTGCGATCGAGAGGCTATTACCGATGAACTGGTTGAGCTGCTCTACCAGCCTTCCTGTGATCCGGGGGCTCAGCAGGTTTTTGCCTCAGTTCTCACGGCACCCCCTGGACCGAGACCGGAAGCATTGTTACCCAAAGTTCAAGCCCCCCTGCTGGTGATCTGGGGAGAAAGCGACCCCTGGACCCCGATTCAAGGAGCCAAAATCTATCAAGAACTGGTTCAAGCCCAGCCAGTCAAATTTGTCTCCATCCCCAATACCGGCCACTGTCCCCACGATGAGCGCCCCGAAGTAGTCAATTCCCTGATCCTGAACTGGTTGGGGGAGCAAGCTGCGGTTTGGGATTGAGGGCCAGCAAGGGTTAGCTAACACACTCAGCGATCGCTTTTGTGACCTCATCCAGGGCCTGATCCACCTCCGCAGCGCTGACAATTAGGGGGGGCACGAACCGCACCACCTCAAGCCCAGCCGGAACCAGAAGTAATCCCTCGGCCATGGCCGCTTTGACCAGATCAATTGAGGTCAGCGCCCCTTCAGGATTGAGAACCAATCCGTTAATTAAGCCCCAGCCCCGAACTTGATCAATCTGCTCAGGATATTCTTTGGCGATCGCCCTTAAGCCAGTTCTCAATTGCTGACCCCGCTCCTGGACATTCTCTAGTAGGTTCTCCTGCTCCAGAGTTTGACAGACGCATAGGGCCGCAGCACAGGCCAAGGGATTGCCGCCAAAGGTGCTGGCATGATCCCCCGGCTTAAAAACCTGACAGAATTCTTTGCAGAGCATCGCCCCGATCGGCACTCCCCCCGCTAAACCTTTGGCGGAAGTAAAAATATCCGGCTCAATTCCCAGGGTCTCGTACCCCCAGAATTTACCACTGCGACCCATCCCGACTTGGACTTCATCCAAAATCAAGAGAATCCCAGTTTGATCGCAGATTTCTCGAATGCGCTGAAAGTAGGCTGGGTCGCCGGGAAGGACGCCGCCTTCCCCTTGAAGGGGTTCCAGCAGGATCGCTGCCACTTGCCGCTGATCTTTATCTAGCTCAGCGATCGCTGCTTCTAAGGCAGCAATATCGTTGTAGGGCACATAGTTAAACCCTGGCACCAGCGGATCAAAGTTTTTTTGGTACTTAGGTTGCCCAGTGGCTGTAATCGTTGCCAGGGTCCGGCCATGAAAACTGGCATTGGCGGTTAAAATCACCGGATTGTCAATTTGCAGGATTGTGTGGGCATACTTGCGCGCCAATTTAATCGCTGCTTCATTGGCCTCAGCCCCGGAGTTACAAAAAAAGGCGCGATCGCCACAGGAGTGCTGGGTTAACCAACTGGCTAAATCGCCTTGCTCCCGGATGTAGTAGAGATTCGAGACATGGTGCAGGGTTTGAATTTGCTGGGTGACTGCTTCAATCAGGACTGGATGGGCATGACCCAGGGTACAGGTGGCAATCCCGGCCACAAAATCAAGGTATTCTCGACCTTCAGTGTCCCACACCCGGCAGCCTGAACCCCGCTCCAGGGTTAAAGGAAACCGACCATAGGTTGCCATCACACACTCATCAAAGGCCGCAGGGTCATGGGGAGATACGGGTGCTGCCTCTGCCGGGACAGGATTTTGAGCCAAATTTAAACGCATTAGCTGATCTGGGTTGGGAAACTGAACTGGAAGAGTGCCAGTCTAATAATTGTACCGACCCTCCTGGAAAAGATGTTAGGTCAGACCACCCCAGACTGCTGTATCTGGTTCAACAGATTCTTTCCCAGGATTGAGTTCCTGTCAGCCGCAGCATCTTGATTAATTTCTTTTGGTTTGCCCTTGCTTTTCTAGAAGTCATTAGCTAGAACATAAGTAACAAACTTTAAGTTTTGCAAATTTATTGCTGCTTTTCTCTGATTTTGTGCTTCAGAAAGGCACGAACAATTTTTTCTCAAGGCAATTTATTTTTTCATCTCCACTGCCCTTAAACGGTTGATTTTTTCAAATTAAGCATAGAAGGCAAACAATAACGGGCAAGGACAAAACAATGGACAACAGTTTCTTGAATGCCTTGAGAAGTGGGTTCTGGTACTGCGGGATTGCCGGATTCGCCTTTGGTTTGACAGATCGTACCGCCGCTGCTTTGATGGATGGATACTTCTCAGCCTGGGATTTAATTCAGCTCTTTACAGCCGCTTTTTTTGCGATTTCCTGGGCTTTTCTCAAACCCTTTGGGCGCTAGACCTTCTTGACTGATCAGCCTGTAAAAAGTTTCTGGGAGAGTCCAAAATCCTTTACCGAGCGCGTCGGTAGTCCCAAGGTTTTACAGCGCGAGGATTTTGCCAAACCCCTAATCTTCTGCGCTTGGCGATCGCTTCTGCTTTTTCAACTTTAGGAGCATCGGGGCAATCCCGGAGATACCGCCGGTAAACGTAGGCAAGCCCGGTTCGGACTTGCTCAGTTTGCAGCAGCTTACCCTTAGCAAAGACTTCGGCAACTTTGCGATCATAGCGATCGCGGCCAGAAATTTTCAGAGAGACCCGATTGTCAGTGGCAGCAATCATCTGCCGCAGATGATCACGGGAGGCTGGCCCTAAGGGTTGAGAGAGTTCCGGGGCATCAATACAGGCGAAACGAATGCGCTCGACTTGATTTCCCCGGCGGACTCGAATTGTGTCGCCATCATGAATGCTCAGCACTGTCCACTGAGGCTGAACCCCCCCAAATCCAGATGATAGAGGAGTGTTTTGCCAATGCAGCCAAGCGATCGCCCCCAGGATAACCACTGTTGCCAGCCCAAGCCATTGCCCTAATTTCATCGCCTCAAGCAGAACTAAATCCCTTCAGTGTAAATGCTTCTAACTTTCGAAATCGCCTTAGTAGTCTAAAAGTCCATCCTTGCGCGGGAATTTACCCAGAAATTCCAGCCATTCTCAGTGATTTAACTGATGGCAGTAGCAGTTTGTAATCGCCATAGTATACGACACTGTTGGCGAACTAAGATCGCAGCAACTAAGCGGGCTCTAGCGCCTTAAATCGAGACACTCTCGTTTTAGCCAGTGGCACTTCCTGAAACCAGTTGAATAGCCGATCAATATTTACGGCAGCGCCAATCGCCATATT
>JBGTDP010000033.1:0-9294 GCA_041748255.1 Thermosynechococcaceae cyanobacterium
TTTTTGCACGACATATCGCTCCAATTGGCTGTACATCTGGGCTAATCACTAATTGAGCTTTCTTTAATCTTGCTCAATAGGTGACCCTCTCAGCAGCCAGACTTTCCGGAATCGGAGCTGTCAGAGTTTCAGGAATTCACACCCTGCATCCGGCTCCTCAATGATGTGGTGCTTGTCATGCACACCATTCCTGCCATCTGAGGCAGTTTTAACGTCGTGGCAATGCCGATGAAGTAACTGGAGGTTTTTGTAGTCATCCGTACCGCCTTGTGAGCGAGGAAGGATGTGGTCGGCTTCCAACAAATCTCCATCCTTGAAAAACAATCCGCAGTGTGAGCATTTACCCTTTTGCCTCTTCAAGAGTATTGCATCTCGTCTAGAGGCTTCTGGGTGTTTGCCCATTCTGGTGCTCCAGTAAATCCAATCGCCATCGTAAGGGCTTCGGGTTCCTTGCACTTTGATATGCCTTTTAATAGGCGTTTCTTTGTGTTTGAGTATCCGAAGGTTTTTATTTCCCACTTTGGTTGAGAAGACCCATTGTAGGTTTTCTACCGGATGCCAGTATTTCCTGGCAACCCAGTTACGGGTTTTATTTGGATGGCGGTGGATTGCCCAAACTTTGAGTTGCTGGTAGAGATGTTCATCAGCGAGATTATAGGTTTCCTTGCTGACTTGGGTTGAGTAATAGTTGGCCCATCCAATTATCACCGGATTCAGGTGTCCGATAAGCACCGATTGAGATGCTGTCTTGTGGGCGTGAACTATGGCTCTAATTTTCTCTACATGGTATTTCAGCTTCTCTTTGCTAGGCTTGATGAGTGTTTTATGTCCTAGCGGGATTCCCTGATTATTCTTCCCGGACTGGTATTTACCAACTCGGAATTGTCGGATCGTGAATCCGAGGAAATCAAACCCTACTTCCCCTTCGTGTATGTTCAGGGTGTGTGTAAGTCGGGTTTTGCTAGGTTTTAGCTCTAAACCCATGTCGGACAACCATTCAGTAATCACCTGCTGACATCTTTGAACGATGGTTAAGTCTTCGTGCAGAATTACGAAGTCATCGGCATACCTGATTAAGTGTGGCGAGTAGAACCAACCCTCTTTCTTTGCGTATTTGTTAGGAAAGAGTTCTTTAACCTGGTCTTCCATTCCATGTAAGGCAATGTTGGCCAGAAGTGGCGAGATGACACCGCCTTGAGGCGTTCCTTCGATTGTCGGGAACAATTGCCCTCCGTCCATCACTCCCGCTTTTAACCAGGCACGTATTTGACGGCGAATGGTGGGGAATGTATTTAGTTTTCTCAGCAATGCACTATGGTTGATGCGGTCGAAGCACTTGCTAATGTCAGCATCTAAAACGTATTTAGGTCTACGATTGATGCACAAAAAGATTGCTTCGATTGCATCATGGCAAGAGCGACCGGGGCGAAAACCGTAACTGTTTGGCTCGAATCGAGCTTCCCATTCTGGTTCAAGTGCTAGTTTTACCAGTGCTTGTAGGGCACGGTCTGCCATCGTTGGAATCCCCAATGGGCGTTTTTCCTCTGTTCCAGGCTTGGGAATCCAAACCCTTCTTGTTGGTTTTACCTTTCGGGATAGTCTCAGGTTTTGAGTAAATTCTCTTGGTCAAGAGAATTGGCAACGAACTTATACTTTTGTAACTTGACCTCTAGTTCACCCAGGTGAGCTTTAATTGCTTTTTCCCGCTTGTGAGCATCAGTCGTCAAAGATTCAAGCTCATGGCGTCTGTCCTTAAGCTGGGTCTCTAGCTTAGTGAGACTATCCTGACGATCTATCAGAGGTCGGTATCGCTGTCGAAAGTCGGTGAGTTGGCTGCGATATCGAATCAGTTGCACCCCCAGGACAGCAACAACCAGCAAAAATACTACAGTTCCCATATACCCCCCGTAAATGGTTAAGACCCTTCTAGATTATTTTGACCCACATGTTTAGGATTTGGCTTGGCTTTGTCCCAGGGACAAAATCTGTTAGGTTCTAAGCGAGTTAGCCTTGAGAGCAGCTAAAAGGGGCCAGCATCTGAAAACTGTGTATGTTAACCTTTCCGATTTACTTCGTAGAATAGTGTATAAAGTAAAATCATTGCTACACAAGGATTTTAGCGTTCCAGCTTAAGATAAGACATCGCAAAGCCCCAGGTAATAGGTCATTAGCGCTTTTAGGCTTGCTCCATAATGGATCTAGCTGTTTGCGGCGTTTTGCTTCTCCCATGTTGGTTCCTCTAAAAATCGAATTGGTTAATCGTCTCTTCTAGCTTGCAAATCAATCCCTTGTTGTAGGAAATGTGATTATGCTTCAAGAAGAGATAAAATTTTGCACCGTAGCCCATCCTCAGGTCATGGTTAGAGCAAGCTTTGTCTCTATCCTCTATCAACTGCTTGTATCGATCAATGTCTCTTTGCAGCTCTTGCTTGGCAGTTTCAAGTTGAACCTCCAACGTTGGGCGTGGCTTACCACTTCTGGTTCGATGGATGGGGTCGAAATCCTTGAATTTGGCTGGCTTGATTTCATCGACTGAGAGCACTCTTCCCCCAAGTTTGTAGTACGAGGGATGGCCTGGAGAGTAACCTTCATGCATTTGGTCGTCGGCTTCAGGGGCTTGATTGTCTGTGAGCTTTGATGGGCTAGCACTAAAGATTGATAGCTGCCCTGGGGAACTTCTAGGCACTATAAATTTTCTCCCCTTATTGGATTCTCAGGCCCTTACCCCGCTCACCCAGATGAGCAAATGGCAGGTCTACACCTTCCTCTAAAGCCTCTCGGATGGCGGTCAAGTTGGGGCTTTTGGAAACTTGGACAAACTCTTCGTCTATGTGCAAGACACTGTACGCTTCATTGAAAACAACTGGGAGCTTGCCGCCATTCTGGGAAAGCCTTACACGGTAGCGTGTGGTCTCAAGTGATTTGAGATTCTGGCACTCGAAAAAGTGCTGGAGCATTGACTTTAAGGACTTGGCCTTGTTCTCGTCTACTCGGGCCCGGTCTGCCAGACGCTTGGCCTCAAGTTTGCGGGTGGTTGCCCTGGCTTCTGATTCTGCGATTAGGGCGCAGTAGTTATCGATTTTGCGATCGCGTTCCTCTAGCTTGGACTTAGAAAGATCCCTAAACCACTGGTTCAGTTCTTCAGCTTGTTCATCTGGATCTGCTTCAAGGAGATCCAACGCTTCCTGAAGTTGTAGCAATTCATCGGAAATTTCGAGTAAAGTTGACATTGTTGGCCTCCAGTTCATTAATTTTGCATTCCCACAAACGCTGTCCGCCCTTGGCTGGAATTGGCTTTGGCAGAGCTACAACGTTTTTGAGTAGCGAAGCATAAGTATCTGTTTCCCAGCTGCCTACTGCAAGCTCAAGGGGGGTTTGTTGGCTTACCGCAAAACGACACCCTTTGTGCTGAGCTGTGTCACAAGGAAAGCTAAAGTCAGGAATTATCATTCGGCAGTCAGCCAAGCTTGAGATCGCCACAACTGCACCTAAGGGCAATTGATTGAACTCGGGAAGTTGACTTTGATCATTTATTAGTCCCTGGTCAAGGGCAAGTTTTATTGCATCAATCCAGATTAAAAATCCAGGCGTTTTTATTGGTCTAGCTGAAGCGTGAATAGCCAACTTACCTTGATAAATAGTGCGCCATGAGTGGGTTGCATATTGTTTAAGTCCCAAGGAAATCAAGCTGGCGTAAGGCTGGTGTAAAGTGAGGGCTTTCATATTTCTCCGGCTCATAATGCGGTCAATAAAGTTAAGATTAATTCCAGAAATCTTGCGAAGTCTTCGCTGGGAAGACTTCGCAAAACAACAGAATCTAGAAATCAGGATCTTTCTCGAATGATTCTATGGGAGCATCGTAGAAATCATTATGATCCTGTTCGCTCTTAAGTTTGCCGAAGTCAGCATTGGCATCAAATTCTAAGAGCAACTTTTCTTTCACCTTCGGCTGATAACCCAAGAAAAACGACTGCCAGTTGTCTGCTTTGGGTATACCGTGCTCTGAAACAGATGAAACCCAAGCCTGTTCTACTTCTCCCTTGATTGCGCTCTCTAGCTTGACTGCAAAGGTGCATAAAGCAAAGAAGCGATTGCCACGCTTTGCGCCATAGGCGTTGACCATTTCCCTCAGAAACTGCTCGTATTCCTCGCCAAAGGAGCTGCCAAATGATCCTTTACCAGTTAACTGGAGCGGCTGATCATGTAGTAGCTGTTTCTGCTTGCCAACCAGATAAACAAGGTACTTAGTTTTGAGAATATGAATTTTACGGTTATATTTCTCCTCGTCATATACCCCTAAAAACTTCTTTTTAGAGCGATCAATCATGAATAAAGGAGAACGTCTTAAGACTGCAAAACGTGCCGTGGCTGATCTAAAGCCAGGGGTGGTTTCTCCGTTATTTGATTTAAACCGCTTTTCAAACGGCACCCATTCCTCTGTAGCTTGGAAGTTGACCTTATTGGCATTTTCTGCCGATATAAAGAATCCTGCTCGGTTTATATCTTCGTCGTGAATTAATTGTACAAAAGGCCGAAATTTGTATTCGGGGCCGTACTCATCAGATGCAAATTCATCAGTAGGGACGTTAGTAGTAGGTGAAACCATCGATATTTCCTTCTTTTAAGCGGTTTTCAGACTGCGGGAACCCTTGAGCCCAGGGGTAATAGCTCTAGGCAGATAGATAATCGGGTTTATCTTGGAGGTTGTAGCCTTCCATGTACGCTTCGTTGTATGGGTGCAAAGGGGGTGATGCCTTTAAGCAATCCTCTAGACCTTGGTGGTAGTAGTCTGTTGCTATACCGTCAAGAAACGCTTGATAGCATCGGGCTTGATAAGTTTGATAATCTGGCAAGTCAAAAGGAGTGGGTAGGGGGCGTAAGAGAGAGCAGATAGCCATGGGATAGAATCTCTCTAAAAGGTGGAAAATAGTAATTGGCGGCTACTCCTGCAAGAGTAGCCGCCATTATTTTTACAACAGAAACTTCTAAGTCCCCTTCGGCCATTGCCGTGTGAGTCGGTTTACTCTTCCGAGGAAGGCTACGCAGCATCTGCTGCGACGCTCAGGGCTGTCTCACCGGGGATACGATCCCCTTTCTCACAGGTCATCCCCTATGTGGGGGGTGGGCGGTCTTGAGGCGGTTCCGCAATCCGCTGTTCTGTTGTTAGGCCGGAGGTGATCCGCCCTCTTCATGTATTATGACAGCCTGCTAACAGAATGTCAATCAATTAAATAGCCTGTATACTGAATTTACAGTGAACAGGCAAACTGAATAGCCTGCTGTCTGAATTCTCTGTTAATTGCCTTTTTGCCATGTGTAAAGTAAGGGATGATGTTTAACTCTGAACCCTGCATGGAAGCATTTGTCGATATTTCGCGATGGTGGCCGACCAATGAACAGGGAAAGGCTCTGTCCGTGTATGAAGTGCATCGACAATTAGAAGGAGGGCCAAATCAGGTAACGCGCCATACCTTAACGATCGCCCGAGATGGCCGGATGTATAAAGCGGATCTTATAAATCTGGTTAAACTTGCCAGGATATGTTCTGACCTGTCTGGAGCGGAGGTAAAGATAGATGATTTTGTCGTAGTTCAGCAAGAAGAAGACTAGCTATTTTTTCACTGGAGGTTCTCCCCTATGAAGCCGTTTAAGTCTTTTGTTTTTAGCTCGATAATTGGGATTTCAGTGCTTGCGGTTGCCCACCCAGGGGCAGCTCTATCAACTTGGTTGCCAACCTACGCATCTGGGCAACAGATCTATTTGGACCCTGCCCTTTCCCGTGACTCTACCTATTCAGTTCAATTCACTGAGAATTTCACGGGGAAGCTACAAAAAGCACAGCAGCAGCATGACCTTGATATTTATGTGGTGGCAGCCCGACAAGGCGCTGAAAAGCTTCAGCCTGAAACAAACGTCGCTACTGCCAAGCTCAATGATCTAATCGTCCGTTGGGGTGGGACGGCCTTACCAAAGGACAAATACCTAGTCATTTTGTGGGTAAGACGGGCCGACAATCCTTCTAAGGGGTGGGTGGCAGCCAACGGCGGCAGTTTTTTGCGCTCAAGAGGGCTAACTGGGAAGTTTTTTGCTGCTCCAGATGGTCCGGTTATTCCTGCGCTGAAAAACTATATGCCCCAAGACCCGGAAGGAGCCATTCTAGCGATCGCCCAGAACGTCAATGATGAAATCTCTGCCTATGAGCGGCAGCAGCAGGAAGTAGCAGAACGCCAGCGGCAAGAAAAACTGATCCAAGCCAAGGAAGAGGAGCGTGAGCGTCAGGAAACCTTAGAGCGCCAGCAGCGGAATACCCGCCGCCGCCAGCAAATTGATCGGTTTATGACTGAGGTGAATACCTATGCTCCCTGGACACTTTTGGGTGTTGTGTTGATCGGCAGTGGTTCGTGGATCGTAATCCGATTTAAACACCGAAGACAAGAAGCCAAGGATGCGATCGCATCCTGGCAGGAGAGACTGGCTAATGCAAATGACTTGTACCTGCGGCTGCATGATGAATATTTCCCGTTTTTGAAAGAACAAAGCAACTGGGAAGAGGCATTTCAGGGAGTGACCCAGGAGCGTTATCGGCAAGCAGCCCAGGATTTCACCAATTTTACATTGCGCCTCGAAGCGGCTAATCAGCGGCTACAAACAGCTCAGTCTGCTGCGGACAAGAATATTTTCCCCCTGGTGACTAGATATCAACGGGCAAATCAATTACTCACCGTTGAGCCGATTACCGTCACTGGGGAAGAACTACCCCTGGAGGTTGCAGAATTATTTAAGGGGCTGGCTGGTAGAAACACTTACCAACCAGAGCAACTATTAAATGTGATGTCAGTTCTTTTTGATCAAATCAACAAGTCGCTGGCAGAGATTGTGGGAGTGATCAAGGTTATCGGTAACAGACGGCAAGCCGTTCACGAACTGCAATCCAACATTAAGCAAGTCCAGCAAAGACTCAAAGAGCAGGGAATTCCGCTGCACCCTTATACCTTGCGCCATCAGCAACTCTGCAAGTCCTGGCAGTTGTGCCAGCCTCAGATGGACGCGGATCCACTCAACTTGCAACAAGAGTGCTTGCACCTGCATGGGGAGTTTCAGGAACTCTTCAGCGATTTGGAAAAGGCATTAAGCCTGCACGAAGCATTAGCAAATACTAAGCCAGATATTGCCGCGATCGCCCAGATAGTCAAAAAGACTCGGGCCCAGCCGATTGATTACCGCTACCCCTTGGCCCCTGATGAATCCATTCCATCAGACGCAGCAGAGCAGACGTTTTTGCTCAATGAGCCGGAGCTTAATCTTGATGCCCTAATCAACCAAGCCTGGTGGCACTTGCAAGCGGCACAGGAATCCCTAGGGGAGGGCAAGTTGCAAGCAGCAGAAGATCACCGGCAAGCGGCGATCGATAAGGCTAGGCAAATAGATCAACAAGTCGAGTCAACGGCGAACGGCAAAGCGTTTATCGAATTTGAGGTCACTACAGCCCGAAAAGACTTGGAACAACTATCTCAAAAAATCTCGGGAGCGGAAGGGGCAATGGCTGTTTTGCAGGCAGAATTTCTGCTGGAGAACCACCGTGGTCAGTCAGACAATTTTCTTCAGGCACAACAAACCACTCGCAGCTCCCAGGCCCAGCTAACGGCTATCAAGCAAGCCTATGACCGGCAGCATTATCTGGTCGGTCGTGATCAGCTTGAAGTCTTGAAAAATCGCCTAGCGGCAAACTTTACGGGACTTGCAGCAATTCATAGCCGCCTGAGTGAGCTTCGGGCACTCCGAAAGTCAAGTCGAGAATCCGTCACTGCCTGCCAACGGCAAGTGGAGACATTGCGGAGTCGGCTGGAGAGCCAACCATGGGAATTTACAACCGCTGGAGAAACCCATGCTGCCTTTGAGTCTGCCTCTGCTGCCCTACAACTTCAAGCTCAGGATGTGGAAAAGGAGATAACTGATTGGCAGATCGCTGACCAGAAGATTGCTTCCTTGGGGGCCGAACTTAGACAAATTGAGCAGGCTGTTCTAGCTCAACAGCGAGAGTATGATAAGGCTGTAACCGCCATTGGTTCTTTAAAAGATAAGATTGCGATCACTCAAATTGCCATAACATATCCAGATACCCGTCCGCCGGCGCATGAGCAGTTCTTGCAGGCGCAACAAAAGCTGGAGGAGCTAGAGACAGCCATTACCCAATCTAACCGTTCCGATTGGGATGACTTGGCAGCACAGACAGCACAGGGGCTGACCCTGATGGAACGAGCTAGTAAGCTTGCTGAGAGCGATAAAAAAGCAGCAAACGAAGCCCGTGAAGCAATTGCCAAGGCCAATACAGCCATTGAATCGGCGGATCGCTCTTACGGCCATGGTATTTCTGCGGATTTAGAATCTAGCAGGCAAGTCGCTGGGGTCATTAGCGGCCTGCTTTATACTCTTGATTACGAGGCAGCCAAACAAAAGGCAGAGCAGGCCATGCACTCAGCACAGGAGGCACAAGCCGAAGCTAAACGACAGGCTAAGAAAAAGGAGAGTGAATCTTCCTCTTCAAGCTTGGGTGTCTGGAGTAGTAGCCCTACTTCAAGCTGGAGTTCCGGTGGTGGTGGGTTTGATGGTGGTAGTGGTGGTGGTGGCTACTGATCCGGTGCCCGGTACATCATCGAAAAATGGGCAGATGTCGGTCTATCAGCTTTCAGAACTTATGAGAACCAGGGCAGCCAGTCATAAAATTTTATCGGAGATTTTGATTGCTCAAAGGACTGCTAGGGCAAGGTCTCGGTTCTGGATGGAGCCAAAAGGCAAAGGATAAAGAGGGTCAGCGAGTACATCCGCGACTGACAAGCACTCCCAACAAACCCGGCAGAGAGCATCATCCTAACGATTCTAATAATGGTTGTCAGGAACGGGATAACCTTTCGTTCGCTCTCTAGATCAGGTCAAATTCTAGAGCAGGTGCTAACCGGATGCAGGGAAAGCCTGCGCGTCCGGTTTTGAAGACCAGCAGGTGGGCCGCCTGGGAATCGAACCCAGCTGGTGCCGGTTAAAAGCCGGCTGCATTACCGCTCTGCCAACGACCCAAAGTCCACCCGCCTGGTATCGATCCAGGTATCTCTGAGTTATCAGCTCAGCGCCGCACCATCTGGCTCCGGGTGGTTAGGCGGCGGAAGAGGAGGGAGTCGAACCCCCAAGGCTTTTACGCTCAACTGTTTTCAAGACAGGGGCCGTCGCCAATCGGCTTGCTCTTCCATAGTTTTTTAATTGGGGTATAGGACGAGAGTTGAACTCGCTAATACTGGTTTC
>JBGTDP010000034.1:0-2017 GCA_041748255.1 Thermosynechococcaceae cyanobacterium
ATATCTTAAGCGGTTTCGAATTCTATCGGAGCGCTATCGCAATCGCCACAGGCGCTTTGCCTTGCGCTTCAACTTGATTGCTGGGCTCTACAACTATGAGTTGCCTCTGCCATGCTGACCTTTTGCAAGAACTCTAATAGAAAAAATGCACAGCGCAACTGATCAGCGACAACCCCTACTCCAAACCGCTGTATACTTTTTGTAGATACTTGAGGTCTTATGAGAACCAAAGTGCAAAAGTGGGGTAACAGTCTTGCATTACGCATTCCCAAATCATTCGCAGCGGAAACTCTGCTAGAGCCTGACACCGAGGTTGACTTGAGCCTAGTCAAGGGTAAATTAGTTATTACCCCTATAGTCGAATCTAGCTATTCACTCGAACAGTTACTTGAAGGCGTTACAGATGAAAACATCCACGCTGAAGTAGATACCGGTGCTTCTGTTGGCAATGAGGTTTGGTAGCAGGTGGTTTATGTTCCCGAACGTGGTGACGCCGTGTGGATTGACTTTAATCCTCAGACAGGTCATGAACAAGCAGGCAGACGTCCGGCTTTAGTTTTGTCACCTTCTTCCTATAATCGTAAGGTTTGTTTAGCTCTCTTTTGTCCAATCACCAATCAAGTCAAAGGTTACCCTTTTGAGGTAGCCATTACTGAAGGAGGAGGTGTATCAGGCGTCGTTCTTTCCGATCAGGTGAAGAGTTTGGATTGGCACAAACGTAGAGCTGACTTAATCACCAAACTCCCAACTGAGGTTGTTGACGAGGTCACGAAAAAGCTAAAGACGCTCTTACCTTAGCCTTTTGCTACCGCCCAACTAGGCGTTATAGGGGAGGCCGACTGATTCCCCTACAAAAAGAAATTGGAGCAGGTTTTAATTTGCACTTCATAAACCATTGGGTAACCCAGACTATTCACGAAGGATCTGCTAACGCCCTTTACTGACCAATAGCCAGCCACCAACGATAAAGCCCAGAACTGTGGGGAACCAGGCTGCCGTCACCGGGCTCAAGAAGCCACCTTGCCCGAGGGCATCGGTGACAAAAGAAAGCAGATAATGGCCAAAAATAATTAAGACACTGAGTCCAAATCCGGTGGCATTGCTGGCCCGCCGGGGGCGAACCCCCAGGGAAGTTCCCACTATCCCGAATACCACCGCCATTAACGGCAGAGAATATTTTTGCTGAATTCGCATTTCTAATTTGCGGACTTCCTTGGCATCTTCCTGCTGGCGAGCCTGCTGCAGCCGCTGACTGACTTGGGGGATATTCATCTCTAGACTGCTAGGATTCGCGGACACCAGATCTAAAGGTGTTCGAGGAAGTTGTAACTGGTGCTTTTCAAACCTGACAATATTGCGGGAAGACCCATCGGGCGCAACCAAATAAATTGTGCCGTTAAAAAAGCTCCAGGTATTCTGGGCCGGGTTGCGAACGGCTGACTCAGCAGTTACCACTTGGCTAAGGGGTGTTTGCGAAAAATCTAAGATTGTTAACCCATTCATGCGTCGCCCGTCAAACTGTTGGGCATAGAATAAGCGCTTGAGCTGATCATCTTCACCAAATTCTTGATAGAAAATATCCCGGTTTTGTAACTGGGGCTGCTCTTGATTTAAAGCTTGGGTGAGAATGGCCGCCGCCTGGTATTTGGTTGCAGGCACCAGGACCTGATTGAAGGCAAAGGTCAGGCCACTGATCAGTAGGCCAAAGGCAATAGCTGGTAAAGCAAGTCGGTAGAGACTGACGCCACACCCGCGCAAAGCCACAATCTCGCTGTCTCCTGACAAGCGGCTGTAGGCCATCATTGTCGAGAGTAAAACCGCCATCGGAAATGCCAAACTCACAAAGTAGGGGATTTGCAGCAGAAAAATTTGCAGAGAAATCATTAGAGGCACGCCTGATTCGGCAACTTGCTGCACCAGATCCGACAGGGCACCCACCGAAAGACCCACAGAGGCAAAGGTTCCGACGCCAAATAAAAACGGCGGTCCCAGTTCCTGAAGAATGTAGCTATCCATG
>JBGTDP010000035.1:0-2702 GCA_041748255.1 Thermosynechococcaceae cyanobacterium
CCCGCTGTTCAGAGGTAGTGTCTAGATCACCCTGATCAAAATCGTCCCGGTCGGTAGCGTATTCTAGTGGCTGTGGCTCCAGCTCAATCTCGCCCCGATCAAATTGAGTGGAACCATCGCGGCTAGGCTGATTATCCTCACTGGGATTGGCATGGAAGGGAATTACTGACATTAAGTTACCTCTGCGGGCGCAATAGCGTGCACGTTTCCCCGTTTAGAGTTCCCAGCTTTCAGGACCCTAAAACACTCAAAGGAGTTCCAGGCTTTGGAACTGAGCTCAAAGTTAGCTAGCTTCATAAGATAAACCCAGTCTTTGATTGTGACTGTCATCATTGGACTCGATGCATCTTTTTTTCAGTGTTACAACAGCAACAAATTGAAAAATTCAAAAGCCAAAATTCAAGTTAAGCACAGGGCTTAAAATCGACAATAATGCTAAGCAGTGCCCCAAATCTAAGCGCTTCAAGGCTGAGCTGCCCCTGTATTACTTCTGGCTGAATTTCTTAAAATGATGCAGTTAGCGCTAAATAGCGCTTCCGCTGGCAGTTTACTCCCCCCACTTAATGTTCCCCCCAATATTATGCATCGTTTAGTTCTTTCATCAACCCTTCTATTAACTCTATTGTTAATGATTGGTTTGTTTTTCTTTGTTAAAGCCTCTGTCAAGGAGCGTCTGCAACAAGCCAAATTGCTCTCTGAGCAACCAGAAGAGCCACTTTTAAATCAATTGCAGCAGTACTTTTCTGACCGGGCTTACCGGCTGACGACTGTTGACCCAGAGCAGGAACAAATTATCTTTGAAGGGTTGGTCCGACCCAGTGCGTTTTTAGCCACCTTTCTAACCTTGATCGTGTCCACCAGTCTTTTGTGCTTGGGCTTAGTCCTGGCAACGCTGGTGCCTCAAGTTTGGCGGGGCTTTCTAGGTCTAACTTTGTTATCGCCGCTGGCGGCAGTGTTTTATTGGCGCAAAGCTAAACGACCCGAACAGGTCTGTTTGCGAGTCGAATCGCTTGGACCTACCCTAGACAATTCTTCAAATTCTTCGAAGGCGCAAACCCTATTGACTGTGACCGCCCATCGTGACGAAATTATTGAGCTGCAAAGAGATCTTAAGTTGCGAAAAGTTGACTAAAAGGCTTTTGAAGGATCTCTGGTGCTGAATAACGGAAGTTATTTTCGCAACTTAGGTCCGGCAAAGATTTGAGCTGCAACCTGATGGCCAGCTGCTGGATCGGCAACGATGCTATAGCCAAATCGAGTGTAACCGGAACCAAGAATATTTTCGCGACTTTCTAGGCTGTACATCCAGCTTTTTTGATTTTTCTCAACCTCGCCATAGGTTAGACCTGAACGGCGGGAACCGGATCTAAAAAAGGTATTTTGATCTACCCCACTTTGAATGTCAGGATCAAGTTGATCTCGGTTTAGGTTAAGCCGATCGCTGGTGTTTCCTGCTAGAGGCTGGCGGGCAACAAATTGCTGTGACAGGGTATCTTGGGCCAGAATCTCAGCGGTCTGGGACAGCCGGGGGTCTTCTACCAAAGGGGCCAATCCATTCACAGTCCGATCCCGATTCACCAGTTGTAGGGCAAAACGCCGCAGCTCCAGTAGCGATCGCCGTTGATAGCTATTGTTTAGGGTTGCCACGGGAGGACCAATTTTCCACTCCTGGCCGCCGGTGCCGCTGCTGAGGCCCGATAGCTCCTGCGTTAGGTAAAGTGCTGGCAGCAGCGTCAACAGAACTAAAACGTAGCCGGGCCAGGTTCTGCTGACCTCACTTTGGTCCCGAGAGCGATCCATCCCTTTTGCCTCCCCCCTGCCCAAAATCCTACGTGGCAAACCTCCGGTGCAAACAGTGATAATACAAAAACACAAAACCTGCATAAACCAGATCTTCTGACCCTAGCTCCTGAATTTAAATGGTTGAACACGATGTTGTGATTGTTGGCGGTGGTCTAGCCGGATGCCGCGCAGCTTTAGAAATCGTCCGCACCCAACCGGATCTGAGTCTGGCCCTGGTGGCCAAGACCCATCCGATTCGCTCCCACTCAGTTGCTGCCCAGGGCGGTATTGCGGCAACCTTGAAGAACGTAGACCCGGAGGATAGTTGGGAAGCCCATGCCTTTGATACGGTTAAGGGCTCCGATTACCTGGCAGATCAGGATGCCGTAGCAATCCTTGCCCAGGAAGCACCGCAGGTTGTGATTGATCTAGAGCACTTGGGGGTCTTGTTTTCTCGCCTGCCAGATGGCCGAATTGCCCAGCGAGCCTTTGGGGGCCACAGCCACAACCGCACCTGCTACGCGGCGGATAAAACGGGTCATGCAATTCTCCATGAGCTCTACAGCAACCTGGTGCGTCACGGGGTGCAAGTTTATGACGAGTGGTATGTCCTGCGGCTAATTTTAGAAGACAATCAGGCCAAGGGACTGGTCATGTACCGGCTGTTGGATGGACAGCTTCAAGTGGTGCGGGCCAAGTCAATTTTGTTTGCCACTGGCGGCTACGGGCGGGTTTTTAACACCACCTCTAATGACTTTGCCTCCACCGGGGATGGGCTGGCGATGGCAGCTCTAGCAGGGATCCCCTTAGAAGATATGGAGTTTGTCCAGTTTCATCCCACAGGTCTCTACCCAGCCGGGGTCTTAGTCTCAGAAGCGGTTCGGGGTGAAGGGGCTTACCTGGTCAACAGCCAAGGGGAT
>JBGTDP010000036.1:0-4441 GCA_041748255.1 Thermosynechococcaceae cyanobacterium
TGATTTAAAGGCTACGACTGGAACTCAGGTATTCTCTGCTGCAGAGGGAACTGTTGCCTTTGCCGGTGACCGAGAAGACTATGGCAATCTAGTTGTCGTCAACCACAGCAGTGGGCACCAAACCCGCTACGCCCAACTTGCCACAATTGCTGTCTCCGTGGGTGCACAGGTCAAGCAGGGAGAAGTTCTGGGCACTGTGGGCGCGACTGGTGCCGTTGAGCAACCTCATCTGCACTTTGAGATGCGCGCAAACTCCACCCTGGGATGGGTTGCCCAGAATCCAAGCTCCTCCTTTGAAACGCTACGAGGGTTTAAGCAAATCAAAACCATGCCCTCTAAACGGACAAATTCTGGCCTTTAAGCTTGAAAATCATCGGTTACAGCTTCAACCGACCGAAGTGTACTTCTAAAAGTCAGCCACGGCACAGCGCATTCTGCTAGAACGCGCTAATCTAACCTTGTATTTGATTGAATCAATTCATCGAAGGGAGAACAATGGCAACAGCAACTTGGAATGGCACCGTCCTGGCCGAGAGCGATCGCACTGAGGTGGTCGAGGGCAATCAGTATTTCCCCCCCGATGCCCTTAAGCAGGAGTACTTTAAACCGAGTGAGTACCACACTTCTTGTCCTTGGAAAGGTGAGGCCAGCTACTACAGCATTGAAGTAGACGGTCAAATGAATAAAGATGCCGCCTGGTACTATCCAACGGCCAAGGAGAACGCCAAAAACATCGAAGGCTATGTTGCCTTTTGGAAAGGAGTAAAAGTTGAAGCCTAGGGCCAAGCTTTAGCTGGTTTCCTGTGGAGGGGCTTGGGACTAGGGTAAGCTGAGGAAAGGACAAAATTGTTCTTGTAAGTTTTCCAAATTTGCCAACTTTATGGCCTCTTCCAGCCCCCCCCGCCCGATTCGGATTGGTTCTCGTAAAAGTCAACTGGCCTTGGTACAAACCCACTGGGTCCAAGCCCAACTTCAGCAGCTTTATCCGCAGCGGGAGTTTGAAGTCTGGACAATGAGCACCCAGGGAGACAATATTTTAGATGTGGCCCTAGCCAAAATTGGCGACAAGGGTCTATTTACCAAAGAACTAGAAGTCGCAATGCTTCGGCAGGAGACCGATCTGGCGGTTCACTCCCTTAAGGACCTGCCGACTCACCTGCCAGAAGGACTGATTTTAGGGGCAATTACAGAGCGAGCTAACCCAGCCGATGCCTTGGTGGTTCATGCTAAACATCAAGATCGGCAGATTGACACGCTGCCCGAGGGAGCTGTGATTGGCACCTCTTCGCTGCGGCGCTTGGCCCAACTGCGCCATCACTACCCCCACCTCAGCTTTAAAGATATACGGGGCAACCTCAACACCCGTTTAGCAAAGCTGGATGCTGGCGAGTACGATGGAATTATTCTAGCCGTGGCGGGGCTGCAACGCTTAGAGATGAGCGATCGCATTCATCAAGTATTACCGGCTGAAATCTCCCTCCATGCCGTCGGTCAGGGAGCCCTGGGGATTGAATGTCGAGCCGATGACACCGAAATTCTTTCTCTGCTTAAGGGGTTAGAACATCCTCCCACTGCCCAGCGCTGTTTGGCAGAGCGCGCTTTTTTGCGAGAACTGGAGGGGGGCTGTCAGGTGCCGATTGGGGTCAATACCGCCGTTGAGAACCAGCAGTTAACCCTGACTGGAATTGTTGCCAGCCTAGATGGGAAAAATCTAATTAAAGATCAAGTCAGCGGCCCCCCAGCCGAGGCTGAGATTCTAGGCACACGACTAGGAAAGCAACTGCGCCAGCAAGGAGCCCAGGAAATCTTAGATGCCATTCTGGCTGAAGTTCGACCCAGTGCCTCCGGGGTTGAGATCACTTGAGATGGGACGGCAGCTGTGGGTTGGGTTAATTCTGGTGTTGATCGGGTTTCTCTCCCTAGGAGGGATAGGTCTAGCACAAGCTGCAGACAATTTACCCGTCACCCTTGAGGGTTCATCTTTAATAAATCTCAGTGCCAGGGATATTTCCGCTGAAAAAGTTAACCAGTTTGTCCGGGCCTATCAGCAGGTTCTCCAGTTACTTGAGCAGCGAGAAACAACCTGGCAGAAGGCTCAAACCCAGGTTGAAGCGCAGCAAGTCGAGCGAGAAATCAAACAAGAAGCCCTGCTGGTGATTGAGGCCACCGGCCTGACTCGGCAAGAGTATCTTCAGTTGCTGAGTCTGGCCAAGGTTGATCTAGAGTTTGGCGAACGGATCGCCTCGCAACTGCAGGAGTTCAGCTAATTTTCTAATTTTTAAGCAGAACTGCTTGGGGCATGAAGGCCTCTGATAGGCTGAGCAAAGATAGATCAGGAGGATTGTAATGAGTGCCCCCCGAGTGCTTTGCCTGGGTGAAATTTTGTTTGACTGTTTAGCAGACCAGTCAGGCCGGGAAATGGCAGAAGTTGAGTCTTGGACCCCTTATCCAGGTGGGGCACCGGCCAACGTTGCCTGCGGCCTAGTAAAACTGGGAACCCCCTCTGGCTTTGTGGGCTGCATTGGTCAAGATCAACCCGGTGAGGAACTGGTGGCCTTGCTCAAACAAATGCAGGTGAATATCACTGGGGTACAGCGTCATCCCCAAGCTCCCACCCGCCAGGTCTATGTGACTCGCTCCTCGACAGGCGATCGCAACTTTGCTGGATTTGGAGATCATTCCACTGAAGAATTTGCTGATACCCAGCTCCAGGCCCAGCAGCTTCCAGAGGCTTTATTTGAGCAAGCTGACTACCTGGTGATCGGCACCTTGGAGCTTGCCTATCCCCATTCTGGGGCTGCAGTTCACCAAGCCCTAACCCTGGCAGAGCGCCACAATGTCAAGACCTTGGTGGATGTCAACTGGCGACCGGTCTTCTGGCCCGATCCGGCGGCGGCCCTAGAACCGATTCAGGCGCTGATTAAGCAAGTTGATTTTCTGAAGCTCTCTGATGATGAGGCTGAGTGGTTGTTTGAGACAACCGACCCAGGGGCGATCGCTGATCGAATTGGCAATACCCAAGGTGTCTTAGTGACTGGGGGGCACAAAGGCAGTGCCTACTGCTTGGGCGGCAATCAGGGAACCATTCCCGCCCAATCGGTGAAAGTAGTGGATACCACCGGGGCCGGGGATGGCTTTGTGGCTGGGTTTCTACATCAATGCCAACAGCAAATTCAGCGGTTAGAAGATCCGCAAGTGGCCCAGGAAGTGGTCGCCTATGCCAGTGCCGTGGGAGCCTTAACCACGACAAAACCAGGGGCGATCGCGGCTCAACCAACTGCTGCTGAAGTGGAAGCATTCTTGTCTGAAGCCAGTTGAACAATTTTTTGCTGCCCCAAGGACAATTAGCTCAACCAGACAACCCAGTCAGTCCCATACAAAGTCATTTCCTTGCCAGGGGTTTGAATATAAAGCGTTCCCTCTTGGTGGATGATCTCCTGCACCGGATACCAGGCATTTTGCTTGAAGATCAGTAAGTTGAGTTGAAGGGCACTTCTAAGGCTGCGACGTCTATGGGGCCACCAGACTTTCCACAGATCCCTAGCCATTGTGTAGTTAAGCTTGCCTTGGGGCACCTGTTGATACTCGTACTCGGTGAACTGCTCGTGGGCAGGACGACCAAGGGGGATAAAGCTATTGGCTAGCAAACTTTGATTAATTTGGTCCCAGAAGCCAGACCCGTGCTTAACAGAAAATGCAGCGGGGTCAGATCGCCTGATCGCAATCAACTCTCCCCTGGCCATTAATTGAGTCACATTCAGGGTTGGTTCTATCCAGAGAGTTTGACTCGATAGATTTGCCCTTTCCCCTTGGATAAACTTTTGAATTATAGCTGAGTCATCGACAACGGTTTTATCTGCAGCGGGAGACTCTTTAGCAGCTTCCAAGGACACCGAGTCGCCAAGGGTCCCGTCCGGCATGATCGTGTTTGCTAATATTGCTGCTGATAAATCAATGCCTTGAGTTTCTGCTCCTAGCAGGTCTGCTTGGCCCAAATCTGCGCCTGATAAATTTGTGCCCTTGAAGGTCGCGCCCCTGAGGGTTGCCCCCTGGAGGTTAGCGCCGCTTAAAACAGCCGCAGATAGATTTGCTTTTGAAATGTAAGTTCCCGCCAGGATGGCACTACTGAGCAGGGCTCGATTCAGATTGGCTTGAATTAGATTTGCGCCGCTGAGATCAGCCCCCAGCAGTTTAGCGTTGCTGAGATTGGCCTGAAACAAGTTGGTTTGAATCAGGGTGATGCCATTCAAAATTGCCTGACTGAGATTGGCTCCCTCTAAATTTGCGTGACTGAGATCTGCCAAGGTCAAATCTACCCCCCTTAAATCAACCCCCCTAAAATCCCGTTTACCTGCTGCATACTGCTTCAGAAGCTGCTGTGCATCCATTACCCTTTGCCTGGCCCTAAAAGTCTTTACTTACCGTTCTACTGCATTTCTCT
>JBGTDP010000037.1:0-2527 GCA_041748255.1 Thermosynechococcaceae cyanobacterium
AGCCCTGGGGTATCCGCTGACATCTTCCCAGCCTAGGGCAAGGGAGGGAACCTTTGTGCCGCAATCAGATCCAGATTGTTTGGTGGATATTGAAGGGGTTCAAGCCCGGAAGGATCAACCAGGGGTGATTTTAGTTGATTCTAGAGAAGCAGAACGCTATCGCGGCGATCTCGAACCAATAGATCCGGTGGCCGGTCATATTCCCGCCGCAGTTAACTACCCCTGGCAAGCGGTTTCAACCTTGGAAGGAACCCTGCGATCGCGAGCAGAACAGCAAGATCACTGGGCCACTATCCAACAAGCCGAGGAAGTGATTGTTTACTGTGGGTCTGGGGTCACTGCCTGCGTTAATCTTTTGTCTTTAGAAATAGCAGGGATTAAAACCGCTAAACTCTATCCCGGAAGCTGGAGTGACTGGTGCTCCTACCCAATGTTGCCCGTGGCTGTGGGGGAGCAGAGTTGAATTGATTGCTTAAATCAGCCTTGAATTTTCACTAATACTGCGCCAAGTTACGTATATCTAAGGATTAATTAAAAAGTTATTTACGTAACAATTTAAACAACCTGCACCTGAAATCTACTCTCGCAGCATTATTTCTCTTGTTTAGCCCCTTGACCTCCAGTTCTTAATTGGTGCGCTATGATAGCAAGTCAATCAACGTCACAAGCAGTTACCCGTTTGGTTTGTTGCTGAAAATGCCTGAAGCAAAGCCTCGTCGCATTTGTATTGGTGATGTTCATGGTCATTATCAAGGCTTGATGACCTTGTTAGAGGCGATCGCGCCTACTGCTGAGGATCAGATATACTTTCTCGGTGATTTAATTGATCGGGGGCCTGCCAGTGCCCAGGTAGTTGAATTTGTTCGGCAAAGTCCCTATACCAGTCTGCTGGGGAATCATGAGTTACTAATGCTGGAGGCTTTTCCGAATAACGAAGTTTTTAACCCTGGCCTGCAAGCTTGGCTCTATAGCGGGGGCCGGGAAACTGTGGTTAGCTACGGCGATCAGGGGATTTCTGTTGACCATCTAAACTGGATGCGATCGCTGCCCACTCACTTAGATTTAGGGGACATTTGGCTGGTTCATGCGGGGGTGCATCCAACCCTACCCATTGAGGCCCAAACTGAGCAAGAATTTTGCTGGATTCGGGGTGAGTTTCATGGCCTTGATCAGCCCTACTTTCGAGACAAGCTAATTATTACCGGCCATACAATTACCTTTACCTTACCTGGAGTAGCACCGGGGCAAATTGCCCAGGGGAATGGCTGGCTGGATATTGACACGGGGGCTTACCATCCCAAAAGTGGCTGGATGACTGGGTTGGATCTGACCAACCGGATGGTTTATCAGGTGAATGTGTTTATGGATACCGTCCGAACTTTGCCCTTTGAAGCGGCGGTAGATCGGGTGGAGCTAGGACGGATCAAAACCCACTGCTAGCAGCATTTGAATCTCTTTGTTCAGGGAAGCCAAAAAAATCTGGTGCTAAGTTAGGTTTAAAAATAGTCTGCCTTAAGCAGAGTGCTTCGCCTTCGGATTTCACGCTATTCGGCAAGGGGAAAGTATTTTGCCGAGTCACCTCCTGGGACGAAGTTTGTTTGAGCCGTAAGGCGTTGAGCACACACTTTTAGCTAGCCTCAACTTGAAAAGAAACAATTTTCCAGGGGTCAATCTTGTCGGGATTCATTTTAGGCATTGAAACGGGCTGCTCCAGCAAATCAACTGGCTGAGCCACCACAAGATTAAGATCACTTTGTAATTCCATAGAAGCTGTTTCACCGTAACCTTCATAGCATCGCAAGATCCAGCCTTGGAGATTTGCCTCTGCTTGCTTAAAGGCCATCAAGATCAAATTCTCTGCCGATAGATGCAAAAGTTGACCGACGGGGGGCATTTGGGAGGTTGAAGCTGGAGTTGGATTTAATTCTATCCCTTGGAGGGGGTGATTGAGTTCAAATCCCCGGCGAGGGGTCTGGGCCACTTGCCAACTGCCTGGATGGGGATAAAGAGCGTAGGTAAATTGATGGCTACCGCGATCGGCATTGGGGTCAGGCCAATTGGGACTGCGCAGTAGGGTCAAACGCAGCTGATCTGGCTGGGCATCGTAGCCGTACTTGCAATCATTGAGCAGACTCACACCGTAGTCCCCTACAGGATTGCTTAGATCTGCCCACTGAAGGGCAGGCACTTCCCATTTAGCTGCTTGATGGGCTTCTAGGGGTTCCGAATTCGGGAGGGTCGGTCGCTGAATCGCCCCGCAGGGAATTTCGTAGGTAGCAGTGTCTGCCTGCACGGTCAGCGGAAAGGCAGCTTTTACTAATACCTGGCGCTCTTGCCAGTCCACTCTGGTTTCAATTTTTAAGCTCCTCGAGCCAGCCTCTAGCACATAGTCCTGGCAAAACTGGGACTGATTAAACTGCTGAACCACTCGCAATCGTTGCTGCACAGGCCCCCAAGCCTGCCATTCAATTTTCTGGAGTTGTGCCCCAGCGAGGGGATGGTTGGCATAGTTGGGGTCAATATTCCA
>JBGTDP010000038.1:0-3875 GCA_041748255.1 Thermosynechococcaceae cyanobacterium
CTCATTGTTGTGATGGCTTGAGATCACTAAGGCTCTAGCAGCGGCTATCGTTTCTTTTTAGCGTATCTTAACTATAGTATAAAATAGTACAAATAAGTACAAATACTAGGTTCGAGATCAGGGCCTTAATCAGGCTGGGCAAGGTTAACCCCTGAATGCAAATCTGATTGCAAGTAATGATTGTATTGGCTTCGCAGTTGATCCGCTGTTAGAGAACCAGACCAAAATCCAACTAAGGTTTGCCCTAAAGCCCAAGCATCCTGGGCCGGGTTGATCGAATTGTCTAGCAGTAGCGGCCAGAGGGTGAGCAAATCAAATTTTGGCCCAGAGTCTGGTTGGGCCAGCAGCGAGAAAAGCTCGTAGGACATTTGCAGCTTTCCTAAGACCACTGGGGACTGCTCCACCGGAATTTTCTCAGCCAGGACCACTGCCAAGGCAGGAGAGCCAGTGATCAGGGTTGAGATAAAGTTTAGGACAGGACTTTTTAGCAGCGCTGCTAGTCCTTGAGTGGTACTTAACTGAAAAGTATAGTGATCAATAATCTTAGCGGCTGCGGCACTGCGAGTGTCTAAATTCTGTAGGAATCGGGCTAAGCGGGACTGCTTGGCCGGGTCAATCATTTCCATTAAGGCCATAGAAAGGGCCTCTACACCCCAGGACTGCCGCTGCTTGCCAAGATCCTGAGTCACCAAGGGCAGGACCGTTGGCGATTGACTGTCTAAAAGCTCTTGGCGGTAATGAATCGCTTCCCGAATCGCCCGCTCTTTGCGGCGTTGGCCCTGTCTCCAGTCGTAGGGGGGAGACCACTCTCGAATCGGGCGCAGGCGATCCACTTGAGTAACCACAGCGATCGCTGGCAGGTCGCCAGCCTCAGCCTTTGCCGCTTCTAGAAACTCTAGATCCATCTGTAGGGCTGGATCAGTCGCTGGTGTGACCAGCAGCAAGACATCTGACAACGCTGCCTGCTCCAGCACCTGCTCTCGGAGTTGATCGCCCCCAATTTGCTCATAGCCAGGGGCATCCCAAATCATCAGCTCCTCTCCGGTCGCTGTTTGCAAGCGGTAATCCTGGAGCCGGTCAGTCTGGGGCAAAATATCCACCGCCGCCTTTTCGCCCTTAAACAGAGTGTTGATCAGACTGCTTTTGCCAGCCCCGGTGCGTCCAACCAACAGTAAATTCAAGGGCTTTTGGGCCAAAGCTTGGGGATTGTCTGCTTGGGTGAGGATCTCTCGCAGGGTTTGGGTGTGCTCTAAATTACCAGGCCCAGTCGGGTCTAGGGTAATTTGCTTGCCGCTGTAGAGGGCGATCGCCCGTCCACCCAGGGCACTCAGGGTCTCCTCTCGCAAAATTTGACCAAGGTTGACCAGCAATTGCTGATTGGCATTGCTGCTATAGCGCCGGGTTGCCGTCCGGGCCATCGCCGACGCCGGGTTTAGCACCCACATAGACCAGTTCCAGATCTTTAGGGCGGTGCGCGTTGCTGGCTCCAGTTTTTGGTAAAGCTCGTAGGCTTCGTAGGCTTGCCCAACGGTAATTTGATTCAAGGCGGGGGAGAGCTTTTGCATCCAGCGATCAACATCATCCACCGTGTCTCGAATCAGCCCGTAGGCTTGGGGAATATAAATATTCAGCAGGGGGCGCTTGACCTGGGGATGATAAACCTGAGCGATCGCACCAATCAAGGCTTGACAGCGGTTAAAAAACAATGACCAGTCTTCCCAGGGCGGCTGATCTTCCCGAGCTGATTGCAAAATGGTTTGAATGGCTGCCTGGGCTTGTTGAGTCTGCTGATTGCCACTCACTGGGGCTGCCATCGCTGCCTGCTGGGTCTCAGCCTCTAGCTCCGCCAGGACTGTTTCTACTTGCTCTAGAACTGGGGGGTGCAGCCACTTGGCTAGCAGCCACCGCCAGCCCAAAAAGATCACTAAGAAGATCGCCCAAATCCAATTCAACCCCCACCGATGGATCTCAAAGCTAGCCGCGATGCCTAGAAAGCCAACCACGCCGATCATCGGCAGTGCCAGAACACCCCATTGCCATCGCTTCAGGCGCACCATAATCTTCCATTACTTATCTCAAGTTCCAGTGTAGGAAACTTAAGCACCTAAACGTGGGCTCCTGGAGAAAGATTTGAAATTCCCCGGAGTTTTAGATTCGGGATCAAATTCCCAGTGGTGTACCAGTGTCTTGTAGGAGCAGCCAGATGAATGGCTGACCGCTGCGGAGAACCTTTAATTCCTTCTCTAGCAGGGATTAGTCCGCTTCTATTTCTTCTAGGGGAGCAACGGAGTTTGCCGAAACCACCGCCCCCATATCCAGCTTCTGCCGCACCTGCTGCTCAACATCCCGGCTGAATTCAGGGTTTTCTTCGAAGTACCTAATTGTGTTTTCGCGCCCCTGACCAATGTTGTCCCCGTTGTAGCTATACCAAGCGCCCTTGCGGATAATCACCCCAGTTTCTTCGGCCATATCCACTATACAGCCCAGGGTGGAAATCCCGTGACCAAAAATAATATCAAATTCGGCAATCCGAAACGGAGGCGCCACCTTATTCTTAGCAACTTTAACCTTGGCGCGGTTGCCGTATTCTTCGGTGCCTTTTTTGAGGGTTTGAATCCGGCGAATATCTAGGCGCACAGAGGCGTAGAATTTTAGTGCATTCCCCCCTGTGGTGGTTTCGGGGTTGCCGTAGGTAATCCCAATTTTTTGCCGGAGTTGGTTGAGGAAAACAACCGTGCAACCCGACTTACCAATATTGCCAGTGATCTTTCGCAAAGCTTGACTCATCAGCCGCGCTTGCAAACCCATGTGACTGTCACCCATATCGCCTTCGATCTCAGCTCGGGGGACCAAGGCGGCCACGGAGTCTATAACGACAATATCTACAGCCGTAGAGCGCACCAGTTGATCGACAATTTCTAGGGCTGCCTCACCCGTATCTGGCTGAGACACCAGCAGGTTTTCGATATCAACCCCGAGGGCCGCAGAGTAGGTGGGGTCTAGGGCATGTTCAGCGTCAACAAAAGCAGCAATTCCCCCAGCTTTTTGAACTTCTGCGATCGCGTGCAGGGCCAGGGTTGTCTTACCGGAGCTTTCTGGACCATAAATCTCAACAACCCGTCCTTTAGGGATTCCCCCTCCCAAGGCCAGGTCAAGGGTCAGCGCCCCCGTGGGAATAGTCTCAACCCGCATCCGGGTCGCATCACCCAGACGCATGATCGCTCCCTTGCCAAAGTTACGTTCAATTTGCGTCAAGGCTAGATCTAGAGCTTTTTGCTTCTCAGAACTGTTTGTATCAGTAGCCATTAATGCCTCAAAATTCCAGAGCTTGGAGGTGCAGCGGTCAAATACCAAAGCTTTTAGGCAAGCTTTAGAGGTGAATATCCATTCTAAACTTTCTTCCCTAGGGCTTGGGGACTAAGCGCTACGAAGATGTCCGTATCTTAGACGCAACCTTTGGGTTTGGCGATTAAATTCAAGTTTGCCTCAAAAAAATTCAGATTGGGCCAATAAGCTTGGGCCTGGTTAACCCCCAAAGAGATTGAATCCATAGCAGAACCCCAAACCCATCCAAGATTTAAGGTCTTGAACGGATAAGCAACCTGCAAGGACTGGCACTAACCTCCCCAAATGCCCCTATGTTGGAGCATTGGAATGAGTGACAGTTTAATCAAAGCGGGGAGGGGTTATCAAACCGAATCAGGATATCGTCGCCGCGATCGGCGTCTGATTGCCCCGGTTGGATTGTCCGAATCGACCGATTGGTGAGGATGTAATACTTGCCAACTTTCGTATGGGAGTCTCGGACATCCTGCTTCTCAAGCACTTGTGATGTTTTGGGATCTCGAAGGGTGGTCAGAAAGTGGGCAGTCAGA
>JBGTDP010000039.1:0-19542 GCA_041748255.1 Thermosynechococcaceae cyanobacterium
TATCATAGCTTTGAATTGCAGCGATCGCTACCCAATTGCCGCCCCATCGGCGGCAAATAAATATAGCTTCTCACTATGCACCCCCAGGGTCAGGCGGGTGTCTGCTTGAATGTCTCGGGTAGAGGGCACTCGGGCAATCAAGATGGACTTGGTTTGCTCTGGATCCTGGCCTTGGTGATTCCCAGATCCCTGGTGACTATCCTCAACCTCAAGCATGGAAATCGGAGACTTGGCATAGATAATCATTTCATGGCCCAGGGCTTCTACCACACTCACCTCAACGGTGATTGAGTGGCCCCTGGGCGCACTGGCATCGCTGAGGAAAAAGGCTTCGGGGCGCAAGCCTGCCAGGATCGGCTGATTGATGTGGCGTTCTAGATCTTTGTACCGATTGGCGATTGAGGGATCGATCACCAGCGGCTGACCACCCAAATCAATCAGCAGGGTGCTGTCAGTCTTGTGTAGCCGAGTGTGAAACAGATTCATCGCCGGTGAGCCAATAAACCCAGCCACAAACACATTGCGGGGGCGATCGTAGAGATCTTGCGGGGAGGCAATTTGCTGCAGTTCCCCCGCTTGCATAACGGCAACGCGATCGCCCATGGTCATTGCTTCCACTTGATCGTGGGTTACATAGACGGTGGTTGTTTCCATCCGCCGCTGCAGGGTGGCAATCTCAGTGCGGATTTGGGTGCGCATCTTGGCATCTAGATTGGATAGGGGTTCATCCATCAGAAACACTGAAGGGTCCCGAACGATCGCCCGCCCCATGGCCACCCGCTGCCGCTGTCCCCCAGACAATTGCTTGGGTCGCCGATCCAGGAGGGGGCTTAATCCTAGTTTTCCGGCTGCCTCCTTGATCCGGCCCTGCATCTGTTTCTTGGGCAAATTCATCATTCGCAGGGGAAATGCTAAATTCTGGCGCACGGTCATGTGGGGGTAGAGGGCGTAGTTTTGAAACACCATGGCAATGTTGCGCTGCTGCGGGGTTTTGCCATTCACCACCTGATCGCCAATCAGCAGCTTGCCTGCGGAAATTTCTTCTAACCCTGCCAGCATTCTCAGGGCTGTGGACTTTCCGCAGCCGGAGGGACCGACAAAAACCAGAAATTCACCATCTTGAATCTCTAGGCACAGATCTTTGATCGCAGAGTAGCCATTGGGGTAGACCTTAAAGACATGCTGAAAGTTTACCGTTGCCATCGTTAGTTACCAATGATTAAACAAGTGAGGATTTGGCTAAGGGATATCCAAGTTAATGTCGCGCTGAACCGAAGTTGAGTTTTGCCCTGAAATATTGTCGATTTGGGAGGTTTGAACTCAGGGCCAGGTCTGGGGATGCATAAGCTTAGCAAGTGAATCTGAGGGCATAAAATTCAGCAGAATCTAGCCTTTAGTGCCGGTGGTTGCCACCCCCTCCACGAACCAGCGCTGAAATAACAGAAACACAATTAAAATCGGGGCCACCATCATCACCCCAAAGCTCATAATGTCTCCCCACTGCACCGGCGGTAGGGTTTGAAAGGTCGCTATCGCCACCGGCAGAGGACGGACTTGCTCGTCAAAGGTGACCATCAGCGGCCAGAGGAAGTATCCCCACTGGGTCAAAAAGGTCAAAATCGCCACGGTGGCAAAAACAGGTTTCGACACCGGCACGATGATCTCAAAGAAGGTCCGCAGGGTGCCCGCGCCATCGACGCGGGCGGCTTCTTCTAATTCCTTGGGTAGGTCAATAAAAAAGGTATAAAACAGGTAAATCGAAAAGGCATTGGCAATGAAGGGCACAATTTGGGCAATGTAGGTGTTACGCCAGCCGAGGAGGGTTACCTGAAAAAATAGCGGCACAGCGATCGCTTCAATCGGAAGAATCATCAGGGCAATCACCACGGCCAAGATTATAGAGCGGCCTGGCCAATGCAGGCGGGCAAAGGCGTAGCCTGCTAGGGAATTAACCACTAAACCAGCCAGGACAATCATCCCGGTGATAAACAGAGAGTTAAACAAAAAGCGGCCAAACTCGACCCGCTCAAACACATCCCGATAGTTTTGCAAAGAGGCTTGAGTGGGCACAAACGCCTTCAGAGAACCCGCTTCTGAGAGCACCAGCTCGTCAGGCTTAAGACTGCCAACAATCATAAATAGGATCGGGGCTACAAATAGCAAGGCCAAGATCGTCAGCAACAGATAGCTGCCAATCATTCCCAGCCGTTGTCGCCGACGGTGCGAGACCTGCGAAGAGTGCCCTTGCTGGGCCAGGGCGGCAACCGCCGCATTTTGATCAACACCGGGGCTTTTCATTTTTTAAACCTCAGTCACATTTCTATTACTCAATTGCCCGTTCTTCTTTGACCAGCAGCCGTTGCAGAATCGTAATCGCCAGTACAATCAGGAAAAATACCACGGTCATCGCCGCCCCTTTAGCCATTTTTTGCTGGGTAAAGGCTGCTTTGACAGCCTCGTACATCACAGTGGTGGTGGCATCGAGAGGTCCCCCTTGGGTCATAATTTGCACCTGGTCAAACAGCCGGAAGGCCAGAATCGAGGTGACCAACATCACAAAGATTAAAGAATTGCGCAGTAGGGGCAGCGTCACATATCGGAACTGATGCCAGCGATTACTGCCATCGATCGCCGCTGCTTCATACAAGACCATAGGAACTGACTGTAATCCGGCCAGAATAATCACCATCTGAAAGCCAACCCCCTGCCACATTGACAACAGCATGATTGCTGGCAAAGCCAAAACTGGATCGTGCAAGAAATCTTTGGGTTCCCAGAGACCAAAGCTAAAAAATTCTAAAAACGCATTCATCATTCCGTTGGCTCCAGGCGCATAGATAATCGTCCAAATCACTGCCACCAGGGCCATCGGAAAAACCACCGGCATAAAGAACAGCGTCCGAAACAGGGCCATGCCCCTGAGGGGACGATTCAAAAGCAGAGCCAGCCCCAGGGCGATCGCGGTTTGAACTGGCACCACCACTAGAGCAAAGATCCCATTATTGAGTAAGGCCCGCCGGAAGCTGGGGTCAAGCCAAATCCGTCGATACTGCTCAAATCCGGAGAATTCTAAGGGCAGGGGGGAGCCAAGCCGCAGGTTAGTAAAAGAAAGCACCGCCGCCAGGGTAAAGGGCAGGGCGACAAACAACAGCAGCCCGAGCAGGGCCGGTGCGGCCATCCCCAAAGCTGTTCGCGTATCGTCTTTGAGTTTCAGCGGTTGTTGAGTCATCGGGTCTGCGGCTCCTGGGCTGGCGGTGGGGTAGGCGAGGCTGGCACCGTGGGATAGCCTTGGTTATCTTTGATATCGACATTAATCGTGGTGACGGCTTTATCTAGGGCAGTTTTAACATCCAGACCGTTGCGGATGGCATTAAAGGTATCTTGAAAGGCCGAGGTGATGATTGGGTAAGCAGGGGTTTGGGGGCGGGGAACCGCCTGTCCATTTAAAAGCTGGGAGGCAAAGAGGCGTAAAGGACCCCCCTCAGCGTAAAGCTCAGATCGGGCGATCGCGCTTTTAGTTGCCGGGGCGGCTCCGTTGGCATTGCTCATGGCCAGCACCTCCTGGGGCTGCAGCAGAAACTCAATAAATTCCATTGCCACTTCCGGCTCTTCGCAGTTGGTCGTGATTCCCCAGTTCCAAGACCCCTGGCCGGTTTTAGATCCTGTGCCCATATCCGGCAGCGGCAGTACCACCAGATCATCCCCCACTGCCTTGGCATAGTCTTTATAGAGCCAGTGACCGCCCCAGGCCAAAGGCACTCGACCTTCCGTGAAGGCGGCATCATCAACGTTGGGGTCTACGTAGCCCTTCTGACTCCAGTTCTGTACCTGGGTCATTGCTCTTACCGCTGCTGGGCCATTGAGGGCCCCACTGGCGGTTTGGTAGTTGCTGCGATTAATCAAATCTCCCCCCGCCGACTGGATTAGGGGTGAAAAGGCGTAGGTGAACCATTCGGTTGGATAGTTAAGTTTTAGGTCAAGCACCTGGCCGTCTGGATCTTTCTGGGCCAGGGCCGCCAGGGCTTGATTAAACTCCTGGGCAGTCCAAGCCTCCTGGTTGCTGGCGGGAATTCTGACTCCCGCCGCCTCCAGTTGGCTGCGATTACCAAATAACCCCAATCCAGAATCAAAGGTGCCCACAGAATATAGGCGGCCTCTATAGGTGCCCTGCTGGATAATCGAAGGCAGCAGATCTTGACGAACCTTATCCGAGATCAGCTTGTCAATTGGAATCAGGTTTCCCTGCCAGACATAGTTATATACAAATGGCCCGTCAAACTCTAAAACATCAGGTAAATCCTTAGACAGAGAGGCTGCTTGAACCTGAGCATTGTAGGACCCTTCTGGAATAAAGGTGAGCTCAACCTTTGTCTCCTGCTGAGAATTATTAAAGCGTTCAACCTGGTCTTCAATCGTCTGGCGTTCTGCTTCCTGGCCTGAGTGAACCCAAACTTGCAGAATACCCTTGCCATCAGCACTTCCCCCGCAGCCCCCTAGGCCCAGGAGTATTGGTGTGAGTACTTTTAGCCAAATATTTCTAATCATCATCCTTATAGACTATGTTTTAGAGGCTGTGCCTAACAAGGTGGAGAACTTCAAAGTCAAACCAGGGAAGGTCAGCAATCCCTCGAACTGGGATAACTATAACCTTCTAGAGATTGCGGAGCTGACTGAAGCTCTTTTTGCCAAAGCCTCCTGTTTTTAGCCGCTGGGGATAGAAGCTTCTTCCAGGCTTATCCAGTCACAAGGGATCTGGAAATAGGATTCCCAGTCGCAAATTAAACTTAATGAGCTGAAATTCACTAACTGAGTTTCAGTTTCAAACAATTCTTAAAGATTCCAGCCTAAATCTGCTTTGCAGGCGTAATCCAAACGGATAGGAATAAATTTTAAGCGTCTCAGCTTGGTAATTGGTAAGTTAATACAGGCGCAGGCATTCCCTCGGAAGCTGCTCCTGCAAGGCGATGCTGCAGAATTAGCCCTTAGGAGAATCTGATGCGAACGCTTTACTTCTTAGTCCCTGGAACCGGTGGCAAATTTGCCTGTGGCGGGCTGTGGGCAGAGCTAAAGACCCTGGATTTAGCAAAGCAGGTCTGTAATGCCGAGATTGTCACCTATCGACAACGGGAACCAGAGACCCTTTTTTTGAAGGATCTGCTTAAAGAAGAGAATTCAAACAAGGGAATTTTTGTAATTAGCTGGGGATTTGATGCTGCTGAGCTTGCCGCCCAGCTTCAGGCCTACAATGTCGTTTACCATGCCCACAGTTCTGGCTATCCGTTTAAATTACCTGCAAGGATTCCAATTGTCACCGTTAGCCGAAACACGATGGGGTTCTGGGGCCAGCGATCGCCCAATTCATTAATTTACTATTTGCCCAATCACATTTCCGATGATTTTCAGAATCTAGGTCTGGAGCGAGACATTGACGTGTTAATTCAGGCGCGAAAATCTTCTCAGTATTTGCTGCAAGAATTAATTCCGGCTTTGCAGCAGCGGTGTAAGGTGCAAGTGATTGATTCCTATGTCGGGGATTTAGCAAAGTGCTTTAATCAAGCCAAGGTTTACCTCTACGACTCCGCTGAATATTGGGCCCAACAAGGGGTGAGCGAGGGCTTTGGCCTCCAGCCTATGGAAGCGCTTGCCTGTGGCTGCCAGGTCTTCTCAAGTGTAAATGGGGGGCTGTCTGACTACTTAGATCCGGGATTTAACTGTCACAAAATTGCTGGTTATTCAAAGGACTATGATCTGCAACGCATTCTTAAGGTGTTGCCCTCCCAGCCGCAGAGGTTGCCTACTGAATTTTTTGCCAACTATCGGGCTGAAGCGATTATTCAACGCCTCAAAGTCATTCTGGAGGAGATTAATGACTTTTTTGACCACAAGCAAAATTATGCAGCCAATATCCCCAGCTTGACCAGAATGCGAGTCATGGGGCTAAACTCCCAGCGGCTGCTCGGTAAGGTCCGACAACGATATTTTGGTGGCAGCAAGTAAAGGTGGATTCTCTAGTGCTACTCAAGTCCAGCCGTCCAGGTTCAGCAGTCGTGCTTGAGATCAAAAGAATTGCCAAGCCGAGTAAGTATTGGCAGTTCAGTCTGCATGGTTAATCTACTACCTCAAGTTACGGACATTCCAAAGATTCTCGCGTATCAACCCCAGTTACGGGATTAACCCCGCTAGCTGACTGGCACAATTGCAGCACTTGCTGTCGATCTAGAACCGCAAAGCTAAAATCTGCCCCCGTAACATCGGCCCCCCGGAAATTAGACTTTAATAGCATGGCAGAGTCCAGAATCGCATCGCTGAGATCGGCACCAGCCAGATTGCTAATGTAGGCAATCCCACTGCTCAGGTTGGCTCGATGAAAGTTGGCCTGGGTCAAGTCTGAGCTATTGAAAACGGCCCCGCGCAGGTCAGCATCGCTAAAATTAGCCTCCGTCAGCTTGGCATTACTAAATTCGGCTTTGAGTAAATTTTGACCGGAATAATCTTTAGTTGTGGATTGCACATCATTAAAAGACCGTACCGCGGCAGAACTAGCAGCTTGAGCAGGGATTGGCAGCGCAGTAACCAGAATAAATAGGGTGATCAGAATTCCTAAAAAAGTTCGGACACGCATAATCAGCACAGTAACTTAACGTCATTAAAGTTAACATTTAGCGGGGGTGGTTTTCCTAACGCCATCGCTAGGCGTGGAATTAAAATAGGCCGTTATTTCCCTGACAGTAGCAGGCAGGAACAGGGTTTGAGGATTAAGACTACCGCAACCTAGGTTTAAACCCAGGGCTAGAGATCAATACCTGAAAATCTCCATCTTTCAACAAGCACCCCTTTGTTGAGAAGCGTTGCCAGAGGGGGCTTAAATCCAGTTTTAATCAAGCTCTAAGGTATCGTAAGTGAAGGTAGCTTGATTAAAAGACTTTAATGACTTCTGTCACCTCAGCCGGACATAAAAAAGCCAAAGCCCTAAAGTCTACGCAACGCCGACCTGCCAAGGCACTCTGTAGTGAATGTGGCCTCTGTGATACCTACTATATCCACTACGTTAAAGAGGCCTGTGCCTTTTTAAATCAGCAAATTGCGGCCCTAGAAATGCAGGCCCATGGTCGCAGTCGGGACCTAGAGAATCCTGATGACTGGTACTTTGGGGTTCATCAAGACATGATGTCAGCGCGCAAAGTAGATCCAGTTCCTGGGGCCCAGTGGACCGGCATTGTCAGCACAATCGCGATCGCCATGCTGACCCAAAATCTTGTTGAAGGGGTTGTCTGTGTCCAAAACACCCCAGAGGATCGATTTCAACCCCGGCCAATTATTGCCCGCACCCCCGAAGAGATTTTGGCCGCCAGGGTCAATAAACCAACCCTTTCCCCTAACCTCTCCGTGTTGGAACAGATTGAGCAGTCAGGTATGAAGCGACTGCTGGTAATTGGGGTGGGGTGCCAGATCCAAGCTCTGCGGGCGGTGGAAAAGGAACTGGGCTTGGAAAAGCTTTATGTTCTCGGGACCCCCTGTGTGGATAACGTTACCCGAGCTGGGTTGCAGAAGTTTCTCGAAACCACCAGCCGATCCCCAGAAACAGTGGTGCATTACGAATTTATGCAGGACTTTCGGGTTCACTTCAAGCACGAAGATGGTTCCACCGAAACCGTCCCGTTCTTTGGACTCAAAACCAATCAACTCAAGGATGTCTTTGCCCCGTCCTGCATGAGCTGTTTTGACTATGTAAATTCCCTGGCCGATCTGGTGGTGGGGTATATGGGGGCTCCCTTTGGCTGGCAGTGGATTGTGGTTCGCAACCCAACCGGTCAACAAATGCTGGATTTGGTGCAGGAGCAGCTCCAGACGCAGCCAGTAGATTCCAAAGGCGATCGCGCCCAAGCGGTTCAGCAAAGTATCCCTGCCTACGACAAAGGCGTTACCCTGCCAATGTGGGCAGCTAAACTCATGGGGGTGGTGATTGAGAAAATTGGTCCCAAAGGTCTAGAGTACGCTCGTTTCTCGATTGATTCCCACTTTACTCGCAACTATTTGTACGTGAAACGGAACTATCCAGAGAAACTAGAGACCCATGTGCCAGAGTATGCCAAGCAAATTGTGGCCCAATATGACCTGCCCGATTAAAAATCCAGGCTTACGGGTTGATTTCGTTTACTTTGTCAATCAAGCTATGCTTTTGGATAAGGGGTATTTCGATGTCTTTCCCTGGGGGCCAACATGAGCAGAAAGTTAAGCTCCACCGTCACTTCTTCCCCAGCTACCCAACAAATTGCCACGATGTTTCGGGTTGTTGGCTGGATTAGCTTGGGGCTTCAGTTGACCCTGGGAGCAGTTTCCGGTGTGGCAATCTTGTTCTCAACCATTCCCAGCCAAGAGCTTAATGACAGCGCTGCAAATCCTGGGACTGGATTTGGGATCTTTCTTGCCATCTGCGGAGTCCTGGTGCTATTTGTTAGCGCTTTTTTGGCCTTCCGGTACACTCGAATCGCCAAACGGTTGGAAGACCCCAATCCCAGCCTGCGTCCTAAAAAAACAAATACGATTAAAATCCTGCGGATCAGCTTGACCGTGAGTGTCGTGGGGATGTTCTTAACCCTGTTAGGGGCAGAAGCAGCAGCTGGATTACTCCTGGCCAAAGCCCTGACTCAGCCCACAGGCTTAGCAGTCTATAACCCCGAAAGGATTATTCGTCCCCTTGATGTGTTTGTGATCCAGGCAAATATCAACGTGATTGCGGCTCACTTTGTCGGGATTGTTGCGGCGCTATGGTTGCTCAAAAGCGTACATCCAAAGCATTCCAAGTAGATTGCTCAGTCAATAATCTAGTCCTTAGAGAGTTTTAAGCCCTAAAAAAGCCCCTTGATCAGGGGCTTTAAGGTGCTTGCGCAGTTGCTGATTGCGTTTCTTAAGTTGTCGAAGCCGGGCTGAGGCTTGTTTGGATTTAGTATTTCGTTGTCTGCCGCTGCGGGGCGACTCCCAGGACTTGAGTCTCATTTCATTCCTTTCACTCTTTATAGGTATAGATGCTATAGACAGTTTATCGAAAAAGTTTGGATAACTGCTGGATAAGTCAGCTCTCCAAACCTCTCAACTTCCTCTAGATTTCTGGCCGCATCAAGGAACCACCCTTAAATCAGGTTTGTTTAGAGGGAATTTTAGAAGCCTCCCAGGCCGCAATCAATTCATTTTCAGCTTTGATCGCCGCATTGGCAACCAACCCCGTGATTTCTCTAGGAGAATATCCTTCTTCTAAAAGCTCTTCGTACAAGGGATAAAGAAATCCCTGCAGTTCCCTGGCGACCAATTTTGCCCGGTTTGAATATTGAAAGTCTTGATCAAAGAGGCTTGCCATTCTCAGTGACCTGATGATGGAGTTGCCTTTAGTTTGACACAGGTTTCATCTGCCCCGGCAACCATCACCCCCCTAACTTTCAATGAAATGTCAAGATAACCAAATTAACAGACCTGCTCCCAGCGAACTATAATGGGATCAAGATACCTGGGGCTGAAACGGTTTCGACGTTTTGGTGACCGTACCCTTGTGATTCAGGCCGAGAGTGAGTCATCTCTCGTAAATCCAAGACTCAAAATCAGTACATGCGAACAACATCGTACCTTTTGCTCGGGCTCGTAAGGCAGTTGCTATTGCCTAACGACTAGTTAATCAAACGACGAGCGTCTATAGTCTGACTCCGTTAAGGGCTATGGACAAAACCCCAACGGATGCTCTAGTAGACTGCCTCTGGTCGGTTTGCTAGTTAAGAACTTTACCAGAGCATCCCATCGTCCGGGATAAGGGACGATCCCCGCTGCAAGGGCTAGAGCAGCTAAGCCTGTGAATGAATGAGGAGCTAATAGCCAAAGCGGACACGGGTTCGACTCCCGTCAGCTCCATTTTGTTTGGATATTTCCATCCAATATTTATCAAAAGCCAAGCAACTTAGGACGCCTGGGTAAATTTAGCTTTCGGTTTTGGGGATGGTTTTTAGCCAGCTTGATTTCTTGACTTTGCAACCCTTATCTTTACATTCAGTTACTTAAATCTGAAGAGATTATGAATCTCATTTTTAAGTTGGGATCGCTGGGATACTTGACTTACAAGTATTTCAACCTTCGGTTTATTTCCTCGACACCAGCAACGCGTGCCCTACGATAACGAAAGGTTCAAAATCAAGCCTTTAGCAGAGACATTTATGAGAAATTCTCAGGGCATAACTGCTTGTCGTCACTGTCAGCACTATATTCTTGAAGGACGGCGAGGTGGACATTGCCAACGCTTAGGGGCATTAATGCAGGGTGATTGGAAGGCTTGCCCCTTCATGATCCCCGCCTTTGCCTCATCCTGGCCGTCACTTCCAAAGGTCAATCTTTACCCAGGGCACCAAGCCTTGATATCCAAAGATCAGGTGCCTGTCTAAAGAATCTCTCTAGACTTCATTCAGTAATTCAAGCTCACTGGATAGGAGGGGCCGGGTTTAACCTGCTAAGGCAGCCAGGGATAATCTGCTTGGGGCTCTCGTTTCTCTAAAAAGGCATTTTTGCGATCGCTACTTTCCTGGCTCATGTAGTAGAGCATAGTCGCATTGCCTGCTAATTCTTGCAGACCAGCTTGACCATCACAATCAGCATTGAAGGCGGCTTTTAAGCAGCGAATGGCTAAGGGGCTTTTCTGCAGAATTTCACTAGCCCACTGAACTCCCTCGGCTTCGAGCTGCTCAACGGGGACAACATGGTTGACTAATCCCATCTCCAGGGCCTCAACTGCGTTGTACTGACGACAGAGATACCAAATTTCTCGGGCCTTTTTTTGCCCGACAATTCTAGTCAGGTAGCTGGTCCCAAACCCAGCATCAAAGCTGCCCACCTTGGGACCCGTTTGCCCAAAGATGGCATTATCGGCAGCGATCGTTAGATCACAAAGAATATGCAGAACGTGCCCGCCGCCGATCGCATAGCCAGCAACCAGGGCAATCACAACCTTGGGGACTGAGCGAATCAACCGCTGTAGATCTAACACATTCAACCGGGGCACCCCATCGCCGCCGACATAACCGGCATTGCCCCGCACACTTTGATCACCCCCAGAACAAAAGGCGTACTTGCCATCGGTGTGAGGACCGGCCCCGGTGAGCAAGATCACCCCGATCTGATGATCTTCGCGGGCCTCGCTAAAGGCATCATAAAGTTCAAAGACGGTTTCGGGCCGAAAGGCATTGCGCTTGTGGGGGCGGTTGATGGTGATTCTTGCCATCCCACCAGCTTTATGGTAAAGAATATCCTGGTAGGCTTTGGCAACTTTCCACTCAACTGACATGGCTTTGGGATTCCGAGATCAAAGCAGATGGCTCTGGTAATCTAGCTTAGTCTACCCTCTTAGTTGATCAGAGGGGCAGACCGGAACAATTCCCAGATCAGTCTAAAATTGCTCCGAAGTCAGTTTCTGACGAGCTGGTTGCCTGATTTTACCTAGCTAGCGGAAACATTGGGACTGGAGTCGACAGATTGGGCTCCTGAAGCCGCCAAAAACTCAAAGTTTATGCTTAAAGTTAACGGCCTCAGTTGGCGTTCAACTTTAGTTCAAAACAGCAGAAGGAAAGGTCAAATATGACTAAAGTTGCACTGCTGGTTGGTGTCAGCGTGTATGGACCAGGATTTAGTTCTCTACCTGGGGTAGACCAAGATTTAGAAGCGATGCAGCGGATTCTAGAACATCCCCACCTGGGAAAGTTTGATCAGGTGAGCAGCTTAATCAACCCCGATTGCCCAGAGATAGAAGCCGCCCTGGCAGGCTTATTTTTAGACCCCCACTTAGATTTGGCCCTGCTGTATTTTTCCGGTCAAGGGGTTCAGGATGAGAGTGGTGAAATACAGCTGGCCACCGCTAAAGCCGGTTTCAATCCCCAAGGGAAATTGTCCCCAACAGCGGTTGTAGCGGCCACTGCCATTCGGGACTTGCTGCGCCAGACACCTGTCAAGCATGCAGCTGTGATTTTAGATTGCTACTTTCATCAGGCTTTTACCAGTAGCTTTTCCGGGCGAGGAAGCAAATCCAAGGGGCTAGATATTCAATCCCAGTTTGGCGCACAGGAATCGGCCCTACTCACTGCCTTTAGTTCTACCCAGTCTACCTTAAACCAGAAGGGGTCAACGCCCTCAGCTTATACCCATTACCTGGTTGAAGGGGTGGAGACAGGGGTAGCAGATCTAGATGATGAAGGTACAATCTCCCTTGACAAGGCCCATGACTACGCTAGTCGCAAGGTGCAGCAAGCAAGTCCGGTGATGCAACCTCAGCTGTATAACCCTCAGGAAGCCTCCATGTTTGAGCTGGCAGCAGCTCCCCAGGCGAGTCCGCAGCTTAGGTATCGTCGAGAAGTTGAGCGATGTACCAGGGGTGGGCAAATCTCGCTGGCAAACCGCAGGATTTTGGACTTGCTGCGCGATCGCATGCAACTTTCTGCCCCTCAGGCAGCTGAAATTGAGGCAGCAGTTCTCAACCCTTACCAAAATTATCAACACAAGTTACAGGAGTATCGGCAAGCTTTAACCGAGCTCGGTCGTCAGGGTGGCTCTCGGCAAGAAGATACCCATAGTATGCTCAAGCGGGTGCAACAAAACCTGGGACTCAAGGATGAGGATATTGCCCCGATTAAAGCTGAGACTAGCCAACAAACCCAGGTAATTCAATCCCTTAACCAAGTTGTCAAAGGGTTAAAAGTCAATCGCCCCAAGCCTCCTCGGGAGCCAGCGACAGCTAGGGTGGCGGTGCCAATCCACCCTGCCCCCAAAAGCCCAATGGCTGCTACCAAAAATCCAGATGCTGCCCTTGAGCAAAATGTTTTTCCTGATGTCGGCACTTCCGGGACCAACCTCCGGCTGATTCTTGGTACGGCAGTTGCAGTTGCATTAACCCTAGCCGGGGTTCTCTACGGTTTATTTTTAATCGTGCCTGCAAGAACCTCTCAGGAGACAACGCCGTCCACACCCGTGTCAGACTCTGCTGAACCTCAGCCAGCTTCGCCATTGCCTTTACTTCCAAGTCCATCGTCCTCGGAGATAGAGGCCATTCCATCCTCTACCCTGCCTAGCCTTGATATTCCGCCTCTAGCCCCTACCCCTAGACCTCCCCTTCCAGCTATTACACTTCCTTGGTCCCAGCCCCAGAAGCCAGCCCCTAGAAGGGCTGTGACCCCTGCTCAGCGGCCCTCACCACCAGCCCCAAAGCCAGCACCCCCACCTCAGCCCCAGCCGACTCCCAACCCAGAACCTCCTCCTGTTTCAGAGACAGAACCTCAAGGCATTCCGCTATCTCCCCAAGCTCCTCCTCCAGCCCCGGAACCGCCCTCTCCCGCAGCACCGCTGCCAAGCTCATGGTCTGAACCGCCGCCAACTTCAGCCCCCAACGCCAATTACTGATCACTCAAAGGGTGCTTGATTAACTTGACCCTGGGCTCGAAGGGCTTCGTCTAGCCCTGTATAGGCCTCGGTGGCAACCGGATTTAGGTCAATAGCTTTACGGTAGGCACTAATCGCCTCCAGAAGGTTGGATTGTTGGTACAAAGTCTTGCCCAGACCAGTGTAGGCATTGGCATCCTGGGGATTGAGACTAATGGCCTGACGGTAGGTCAGGGCGGCTGCCTCCAGCTTGTTCTGAGCCCGCAGGGTCTTGCCCAAACCAGTGAAGGTTGTCCCATTTTGAGGATTAAGCTCAATTGCCTTTTGATAGGCAGCGATCGCCCCATCGAGTTTGTTCTGATAGTACAGGGCTCCTCCCAGACCTGCATAAGCATTAGCATCTTCAGGATTAAGTTCAATCGCCTTTTGATAGGCGGCGATCGCGTCCGCTAATTTGTTTTGGTAGTACAGGGCAACCCCTAGGTTGTAGAAGCTAGTTGCTTGAGGATTAAGCTCAATTGCTTTTTGGTAAGCCTGAACTGCCTCTTCTAGACGGTTTTGACTTCTAAGCGCGAGGCCAAGATTCAAATAGGCAATGGCATCTTCAGGATTAAGCTCAATTGCCTTTTGGTAAGCCTGAACCGCTTCCTCTAGTCGGTTCTGGGTCCGGAGGACAATCCCCATGCCCGTGTAGGCATTAGCATTCTCGGGATTGAGCTCAATTGCCTTTTGGTAGGTCTCAACCGCTTCTTCTAGTCGGTTCTGGTAGTACAGAGTCAGCGCCAGATTTAAATAAGCAAACTCATTGTCAGCATCCATTTCAATGACCTGCATCCAGATCAGCTCAGCCTGACCATAATTTTGAGCAGCCTGAGCTTCAGAAGCCTGTTGAGAGAGCTCCTGGGCCGTTTGGGCAGAAATACCCTGGGGTAGTGTTGCCAGTGCTAGTGTCAGCAACAGAGAAAATATTTTCAAAGTTTGCATCAACCTACCTCACTACTAGATGATCGAAGGTAACTGCTGTCAGCTTACCTGGAGATCTGACCGTCCACCAGCAGTTGTCCGGAGATTCTTAAAATATAAAGGTTGTAGGATAGCATGCAAAATACCGCTGAATACACCTGCGCCTATTGCGGAACTGCCAACCTGACATTTGTGGACTTGAGTGCTGGCTGGCAGCAGTCTTATATTGAAGATTGTCAGATCTGCTGCCGACCCAACCTGCTATTTATCAACATTGACCAAGATCTTGAGATTCAAATCAACAGTGACTATCAAGGGTAGTCGGACCCAACCGCTGGCAGCAATAACGCCCAGGAGGATACACCTTGGTTGTTAGAGTTCGCCAGCATGTCAACCCCTTGAGTCATAAGTATCAAGCGCCGATCGCACCCCCCAACTGGAACCAGGTCTATACTCGACCTAATCAGCCGCTGCACCTGGACCTGGGGTGTGGCAAAGGTCAGTTTTTGCTGAAGATGGCTCAGCAGTCCCCCAACTGGAACTTTCTGGGAGTTGAAATTCGCCAGCCCCTAGTCACCCAGGCCAATCGGCGGCGAGCAGCCTTAGGGTTGCAAAATCTTTGTTTCCTGTTTGGTAATGCCAATTGTTCTCTGCTAAAGCATCTAAAGCCCGGCGTTTTGCAGGGTGTCACCATCCAGTTTCCAGACCCCTGGTTTAAGCGTCGCCACCAAAAACGTCGTTTGGTGCAGCCTCAATTAGTGACGGAGTTGGCAGCTTGCCTGAGCCCAGGGGGCTATTTGTTGCTGCAGTCGGATATTGAGGAGGTGGCAGTAGAGATGCGCGACTGCTTTGGGCAACATCCGGCCTTTGTTAATCAGAGCGACCCGGATAGCTGGCTAAGTCAAAATCCTTTGCCAGCCACCTCTGATCGGGAGGAAGTTACTCTAGAGAAAGGTCAGCCTGTCTACCGAACCCTGTTCCGGCGCCGATGAGTCGTTCCCCAGTCGCTGATTTAGGTTTAAAAAGTTGGCAGGGCAGTCTGGATCTGGTATTTGGACGCCGCCAGCAGAGAACCCAACTGATCCACTCCTACGCCCGATCGCCCCTCAAGATTCAGCGATCGTTTTATCCTGAGGGGCCGCAAGTTGCTCACAATGTGATCCTGCACACCGCCGGAGGCATGGTCGGGGGAGATCGCTTGAGCCTAAAGTTGCAGCTTGACTCCGATGCCCAGGCTCTGATCACTACTGCTGCTGCGGCTAAACTCTATCGCAGCAGTGGCTTAGAGGCTCAACAAACCATCCAGATCCAGATAGAACCTGGTGCCTGCCTAGAGTGGTTGCCCCAGGAAACGATTGTTTTTAACGGCGCTATTTATCGCCAGGATCTACAGGTGGAACTCGCTGCCAACGCCACCTGGATGGGCTGGGAGATTACTCGCTTTGGTCGGAGTGCCAGGGGAGAAAAGTTTTTGCAGGGACACTGGCGATCGCGCACCCAAGTCTGGCGGCAGGGTCGGCCTCTGTGGGTTGATGCCCAGTGGCTACCGGCAGGTAGAGACATTCTCTCAAGTCCCCATGGACTTAAAAACTATCCAGTCATCGGTAGTTTTGCCTTTGTTGGACGCGCTGTTGATGCCGATCTAGTGGCCCAAGCTCGGAGTTTATGGGCAACAGAACATCAGGGGGAAGCAGGGGTGACTCGGCTGCAGGAGGGCTTACTTTGCCGCTATCGGGGTTTTTCTACCCTGGTAGCCCGCAGCTGGTTTACAAAGGTGTGGCACCTTTTGCGTTTATCCTTTTTAGAGCGTCCTGCTTGCCCACCACGAGTTTGGCCACAGTAAAAGGGGTTATTGATGCAACTCTCACCACAGGAAAAAGATAAGCTACTGGTTTTTACCGCCGCTTTATTAGCCGAGCGCCGTAAAGCACGGGGCTTAAAACTGAACTATCCGGAGTCAGTCGCCTATATTTCTGCTGCTATCTTGGAAGGTGCCCGAGAAGGCCAAACTGTTGCAGATTTAATCAGCTATGGCACCACCTTGCTAACCCGCGAAGATGTCATGGAGGGGATTCCAGAAATGGTGGATGAAGTGCAGATCGAAGCCACCTTTCCCGATGGTACGAAGCTGGTCACAGTTCACCACCCAATTCATTAGCAAGTAATCATTTATCTAGGGCGGCCCGAGGCTCATACCGCCTTAATAGGTGAAGAACTTGATAATGGATTTTGTCAGTTTCACCAGGATTGCTAACTTTAGTATCGTTGATAGCCAACTGATAGGTTTGTGTATACATTCCATTGCCATAAACTTCAGGAAATTTAGAGCCAGCAAAGGTTATCCAGGTACTATAGCCAAGGGCACCTGTGCCCAGAATCGCAAAAATTCCTAGGTACAGTATGGCCACCCATTTTAGTCTGAAGCGCTTAAATTGTTGTTGGCAAGCTAAGGTAACCAAACCCATTAACAGCGGCACAATGGGTAACCAAAGCCTAACCCCATAGTAGGGCCATACAAATAAGATAAAAATAAACCCTAAAATATAAATTTCAACAGTACCAAAGACTTGGCGTCTTAACCAAAGCCCCCTTAAAACAAGGACAAATACTAGAGCACCCATTAATGGATAAAGGAGTTTTAGCAGCCAGAAAGACTTGGAGGCAGGAATATTTATTGCTATTTCTCCCCAAGCTTTTAAGATGTAGCTCACGTTATAAATTACAGCTTGAGAAAAGCCTGTTGAAGCATAGATTGTTGTTGCCTCATGAAAATAAGAGGTTCGACTAACGAGAAAACCTAGCAAAAAAACAGTTGAAGTGGCAATAACTATAGATTTTCTGTCTTTGCAAACCGTTGGAGAAAACTGGATTAAACCTTTGTTCTTCAAGACAGCCCATAAAACTGCCGGGAGCAGAGCAACGCCAATGGTACGAATTGAAATTGCCATGAGCGCCAAGCCTATAGCCAGCAGTATTAGCCAATACTTTTCTCGGCTGCGCGATCGCTCAAACCGGCTTAATAGTGAAAGGCAAAGCATTGATACCCCAAAATATGGGATATCACTTACCGGAATAGTCGTGTGTTTGATAAACACATAACTAAGCAAAATCAAGCAGCAAAGCAGCATTGACACCCTAGGCTTAATACCAAAGTTTAGCCGAAAGATTCTATAGCTCGCTACTATACCTATACCCAGAAAAAAAATATTTAAACTAACAAAACTGTAAGAATTAGCTATTCCTAGTAGATCGAGCCCGGCAATCATCAAGGGAAATCCAACTGGAAAGTGAGTAGCTTCTCCCTGATAAACAAACCCTTTTCCTGCTAGCGCAGATTCTGATAATGATAAGTAGGTTACTGCATCAGTATCTAGCCGAAGCGGACTAAGAATTTGCAAGCAGTAAACAACTGTTAATACAATAAGCACAATAGCCAAAAAATTTAAGCGCCGATTAACAGACATATGATGAGTTAACTTGGCTAGAACCGTAATGGTTGTTTAAAGGTCTGATTTATTGATTTCCAGGACAGTGAAGCGTTCATGGAGTGTGTCCGCAAGCCAAGAAATTTTGTTTCCGTCCGCGTGATTGCAAAAGCTTCCTAACGCACACTGCCAGAAGCAGCTATAGCAGGATATTAGGGGCTTCTCAAAAATTTCTTAGAGATCTCTTTGTAATAGTTCCCAGGCTTCACTCAGATTTAGCAGTCCAAGATTCAACTGCTAAGGAATTTTTGATGGCTCTAGGCTAAACGATACTAACAGGGCTAGAAATAGTAGAAACCAGAGAAATCTCAGTAGCTTACTACTTATTTCTAGCTTTAAATCCCCAAATAGGTCTACCAGCCAAAGAACAATTAGGCAAGGTGGATGTCTCTCCTGGTAAGTCTTTAGAGAATCCGCTTAAAGTTTCTGTCAACCTGTTGCTATCGGTCAGTGAATGGGCATATTAACCAGAAGAGATTCACTGACTTGACTTGTGTCTCTGACAAATGGCCATGTCAAATCCTTGTTTAAGCAAGGAATAGCACTTAAACAAAAAAAAATTAATAGGATAGCTTGATGATCATCTCAGAGTTTGGAGCCTGTGTAGAAGAATCGGACGGTGTAGGAGGAACAGCAAGACAAAATTTTGTCATTCTGGGGGGTGGGATAGCCGGTCTTGCTGCGGCCCGAGAGTTACTTAAGAACGACTGTAGCGTTACCCTCATTGAGACAGGTCCTGAAGTGGGTGGCCTCGCCCGCACCTTTGAGCGTGAGGGTTTCCGGTTTGATATCGGGGGGCATCGGTTTCACAGTAACAACCCTACCGTTTTGCAGTGGCTACATGAGCTACTGGGAGTAGATCTATTAAAGGTTCCTCGAACCAGCCACATTTATCTCAACAATAAATTTGTTGATTATCCCATTCAGTTTCCGGGAGCATTATCCATCTTTTCTCCCTTGACCGCAGCAGGGATGATGTCAAGCTACTTCAGTGCCAAAGTTACCCAGAGAAAGCGTCAGGACGTGTCATTTGAAGACTGGGTAATTCGACGCTATGGAAAAGCGCTTTACGAAGTTTTCTTTCAACCCTACACCGAAAAAGTTTGGGGAATCCCATGCCACGAGCTCTCTGCAACTTGGGCTGCCCAGCGTATTGGCATTCCTAGTATGGTCCGAGCCATTAAGCACATGATTGCTCCGCCAGCAGAAATGCCTAGCACAGCGATTTCCAAGTTTTATTACCCCCGGTTAGGATTTGGCATGATTCCTCAAGCCCTGGGCAAAGAAATTGTAGCCATGGGGGGAGTAATTTTTACTAACACCTCTGTGTCCGAATGTATTCCAACTAAAAATGGCTTCCAGATTGGCGTTCAACAGCAAGATGGCACTACAAAAACAATTGCTGCCGATCAGGTCATCTCAACAATTCCACTTAATTGCTTGCTCCAGGCAATTCCTAAGGAATATGGCAGCCAAGAAGTTCTAAACCGGTTTGACCTGGAATACCGAGACCTAATTTGTCTATTTATTGCCCTTAATAAAAGTCAGGTTAGCGAAGATAGCTGGACGTATTTTCCAACTCAGAATCTCACCTTCGGGCGAACCCATGAGCCTAAAAATTGGTCAAGGGAGATGGTTCCTGATCAAGCTTATACCTCCCTGGCCATTGAGATTTTTTCTAGTCGAGGGGAAGAAA
>JBGTDP010000040.1:0-2641 GCA_041748255.1 Thermosynechococcaceae cyanobacterium
AATGGATATCTTAAGCGGTTTCGAATTCTATCGGAGCGCTATCGCAATCGCCACAGGCGTTTTGCCTTGCGCTTCAACTTGATTGCTGGGCTCTACAACTATGAGTTGCCTCTGCCATGCTGACCTTTTGCAAGAACTCTAGTTTATGGGGATAAATCATCGTGGTTTTCACGTCTTTCCTAGAGAGGACATACCCATCAAAAATTGGAAGCCAGCCCTCAAACAGCTTGCCATTGAATTTGAAGGCAGGCTACCAGCTTGAGAGTGACTGTTGACAGTCTTCAATTGACAGATCCACCGATCTTAAAAAGGAAGTTTATATGCAGAAGGTTACTCTAAAAAATACTTATCCACTTTGCTCACATTCATCTGAGGCCGCCGTCGAATGAATACTGACATCTCAGACTATCGCTACTCAACCGCAACCTTGGGGTGTGGGCACGCCTACCTTCTTCCTGCGCTCAATTCTATCCTGTCATCGCTTCACGTTGAGCCGAAGTCTGCATTCGACCTTGGTTGTGGCAACGGATCAGTCGCAAACTGGCTTGCCACCAAGAAAAACTACTCTGTTAGCGGCATTGACCCGTCCGACACCGGGATTGCTGAAGCAAATCGCGCATTCCCAAAGCTAGACCTTCGGGTTGGTTCGGCTTATGATCCATTACACGAGACTTTTGGCGCGTTTCCTCTTGTTGTAAGTCTTGAGGTGGTTGAGCATGTTTACGCCCCCCGCGACTATGTAAAATGCATCAATCAATTACTTTCCTCCAACGGATACGCATTGATCTCAACCCCCTACCACGGCTATTGGAAGAACTTGGCCTTGGCAGCAGCCGGCAAAATGGATACTCATTTTACGGCCCTTTGGGATCATGGACATATAAAATTTTGGTCGCCGAAAACCATAACACAACTGCTAAAAGAGGCTGGTCTATCCGTCTTGCAAATTAAACGTGTTGGTCGAATACCAGCACTTGCAAAGTCGATGCTTGTCGTTGCGCAAAAACGCAGACAATAGTTCGATGCATGTGGGCTAACCCGATCTCCCAAGATGGAAGGATTCCATTGAGTCTTGATTCGTTCCTCGGCTCGCAACCCCCAGCCACTCAATGGAACACAAATTCTCGCTATTCTTAGGATCCGCTTCGCCCCTTTGTTGCTACGATGCTCCCGACGAAGTACATCGGAGTTGTCCTCATCTCACCCTGTTAGTCAAACTTGCCATGATCCTAGAAGTTGCCATTCTTGATGTTATTCCCGGACAAGAGTCAGATTTTGAGCAGGCATTCTTCAAAGCTCAGAAGATCATCTCTGCGATGCCAGGCTATATGAGTCACGAGCTTAAGCGATGCATCCAGAAACGATCAAGGTATATCCTACTCGTTAACTGGAAAAAGCTTGGAGATCACACTGATGGCTTTCGAGCCTCGGCTGAGTATCAGGAGTGGAAAGCGTTGCTACATCACTTCTATGATCCATTCCCAGAGGTGGAGCACTATGAGAACGCCTTCACTTAACAAGGCGTTGCCAGCAACTTGCCGAGGTAGTTGAAGTAGAAGTAAAGAGTGTCGATGCAAACAGTTTCGGTCTATTTTGTTGCTGCCAGCTTGGATGGCTACATAGCTGACACCCGTGGAGGGGTAGATTGGCTGGCGCCTTTTGAATCAGAAAGTGACGCAGGTGACTATGCCGAATTTTATTCCGCCATTGACGGGCTGATTATGGGGAGCCGCACCTACAAAAAGATTTTAAGATTCGGGAATTGGCCCTATGCCAATAAACCTTGCTGGGTCTGTAGCAAGCGGGATCTGGTTGCAACCCGCCCAGAAATTAAAGTCACCTCCGGGTCCCCGTTGGCAGTTATAGAAGAGATACAAGCACTAGGACTGCAGCGCATCTGGCTGGTCGGCGGTGGGCAATTAGCCGCTGCCTTTCGCGCCCAACATCTTATTTCCGACTACATCATCACAGTTGTACCGGTTATTCTTGGCTCAGGACTGGCGCTATTTGGAGCCACAGGGCTAATGGAAAAACTGACCCTTGTTGAATCAAAGCCTTTTCCCAATGGCTTGGTCAGCCTCACCTATCAGAACACTCATGAAGCACAGCATCAAACCCAATATCAGCATAATTCCAGTTCATGAGACCTTTCAGCAGACCATCCAGGGTGAAGGATATTGGGTAGGATCAAGTGTGGACTTCATTCGCTTGGCAGGCTGCCCGGTTTCGTGCCCCTGGTGTGATACTGGCTACGCTGAGGGCGGCGCAAATTTACCTCGGACTGAGAAGCCCATTCAGGATCTGTTGGCGGAACTAAAGTCTGGGCGAGTTGTGATTTCTGGAGGAGAACCCTTTATTCATCCCAACTTACCGGACCTAGTAACGGCAATTGGGAAGACGGGCCGACAGGTTTCAATTGAAACCTCTGGTTCATTTTGGCAGGCTATTTCTGATTGGGTCTGGGTAACCTTGAGCCCAAAGGAGCATGTTAGCCCCCGCTATCCAGTTAAACCTTTAATGTGGCAGCGAGCCAATGAAATCAAGCTGGTGATCTCTACTGGCCAAGAGTTACGGTTTTACCAGGAACAGTTCGCCAAGATTCCTAGTACCCCAGTCTTTCTGCAGCCAGAGTGGGGTGGGC
>JBGTDP010000041.1:0-2746 GCA_041748255.1 Thermosynechococcaceae cyanobacterium
TTCCTGGGCTTGGGCAACTTGGCAGGCAGCTTGAACCTGCTCAAAAGGGGCCTGAGGATTGCCGTAGAGCAGGTTATCCAGCAAGGTGCCATTAAAAATATCAACTTCTTGATGAACGATCGCCAGTCGCCGCCGATAGCTGCTAATTTGTAGCTGCCGAATATCCTGCCCATCGATCAGAATTGCCCCCTGATTAGGCTCGAAATAACGCAGCAGCAGTTTCACTAGAGTTGACTTGCCGGAACCAGAACGGCCTACCAGAGCCACCGTTTGGTAAGGCTCGATCAGCAGATCAATGTCTTGCAGCACTGGGCGCTGGCGATCGTAGCCAAAACTCAGTCTAGAAAATTCCAGCTTGCCGGTGAACTGATAAGCGACGGAATCGGCCTCCAGGACCGCTCCATCGACCCCAATCGGCTCCTGCATCAGCTCATGAAACCGCAGCATCGCCGCATAGCGACGGGCAAAACCCTCTGCCAGCATCGTAATCGGCTCCAATTCCGCGTAGGCGATGCTAGAAATCGTTAGGGTAGTAATAAAGTGGCCGAGGGAAATTTCTTTGCCTAGGGTGGCGGCGAGGGTGACGCCTAAAACCAGGAAAAGCGAGAATTGAACAATGGTCTTTTCCCAGGTTTGTAGCTGCACATAGCCTTTGTGAATCCGGTATTCTACCACTTGAAACTCGCGCTCAGACCGCTGGGCTTGGCGTTCTAGCTCCTCCCGTTCTCTGGCAAAGGCTTTGACGGTTTTGATATTGGTAATAATTTCTGAGGTGCGGCTTTGGGTGTTTTCAATGTAGCGGTCTAGAACCCGCTCCCGTTCAATCAGCCGCCGCAGCCCTCGCAGATCCAGAGCCAGGATCAACAGAAACGACACCAGAAACAAGAGGCCAATTCGCCACTCAATCAGCCAAATTACCCCGAAGATCCCCAGCACCCGTACCAGTTTAGGAATCAACTGACCGGCAATTTCAGGATAGGACCAGGTATGATTTTCAATCCCCTTGGCAATCCGGGAAGCTATCCGACCCGGATTATGCTCATCGTAAAAGTCCAGGGGCAGGGTGAGGATCTTTTGCAGAACTTTTCGGGCTTGATCTCGCCGCGATCGCAGGGAAATATCCCAGTGAAACCAGGAACTCAGCCAGGGCTGAACCGGGGCTTTGACCACAGTGACGACAAAGATTAAACCTAGAAGAACTGCCAAAGAGAGAAACTGATTGGCTGCAAGACCTGTCAGCTGAGCCACACCAGAAATCAAAGATTGTAATGGCCGATCCAGAGGTTGAGTGGACAAAACATTCAAAATTTGGCCGATCGCGTAGGGAACCGTCAGATCAATAATTTCTAAGGCACTGGTAGAGGCAATACTCAGAATCGAAAGGGAGCGGTATTGCCGAAAGTAACCCAGAATATCCCTAAATGTGGCCATCCCATCCCCTAAAAAATAAAATTCTCGCCCAGTAGCCCTGGCTGAGCAACCCACCTGAATATACTACAAATATACTACAAAATTAGTAAAGGTAAGATTGAAGCACCAGTCCTGGCAATCCTCAAGACATCATTCTTCCCCTCAGTAGGTAGCCTCCATGTCTCCCCAAATCCAACCTCTGCCAGTGAGTCAGTTTACAAGCGAAGGCGTTAGTACTCTCTATGGTATTAGCTGGGAACAGTTCAAAACCATTGATGCCCTTCTTGATGATTGTCAAGAGGTGAAGCTGTCCTTTTTGCAGGGAATTCTAGAAATCATGTCGCCGATTGGTCCTGAACATGAAAGCATCAAAAGTACCCTCGGTCTCTTGCTAGAAGCTTACCTGCGAGAAAAAGGAATTCGATTCTACCGCTGTGGGGGCTTTACGATTGAATCTCCAGAAACTGCCTCTGGTACCCCTGATGAGTCCTATGCCATCGGCACCCCCAAACCGATTCCAGATATTGTGATTGAAGTGATTTTAACCAGCGGCAGGCTAGATAAAACAGCGCTTTACCGTCCCTTGCAAGTGCCAGAGGTTTGGTTCTGGCGACAAGGAGAAATTCTTGTCTTTCACTTAGAAGTTCAGGGATACGAGCAGCGAAATCGAAGTGAGTTCTTTCCCGATCTGGACCTGGCAGTGCTCAAGCGCTACTTAGACTACTCAGACCAATATGATGCTGTCACAGATTTGATTCAGGCCATCCGCCGGGGTGAACTCTAGAGAGATCGCAACCCTGAGGCCATAAACTCATAGCCAGGAACGGTATTCTAAAAACACAGACCTTATGGGTTGTAAAAGGAAAACCAGATGAAAGCGCAGGTATTTCGCGGCGTCAATCAGCTTCATTACGAGGAGGTTCCCACTCCAGAGCTGCAACCGGATGAAGTTTTAGTGCAGGTGAAGGTGGTTGGCCTTTGCCAGTCAGATATTAAGAAAATTCGCTATCCCCTCTACGATCCTCCTCGGATTTTTGGCCACGAGACTGCCGGAACAATTGCCGCCCTTGGTTCCGAGGTCCAGGGCTGGCAAGTCGGCCAGCGGGTGGTGGTTCTGCACCACATTCCCTGTATGCACTGCGACTACTGCCTGAACGATAACTTCTCGATGTGTGAGGTCTACAAAAATATTACGACCACCGCCGGGTTTGCCCCCAGTGGCGGCGGCTTTGCCGATTACGTTAAAGTGCCGGGGCACATTGTCCGTCATGGGGGATTGATTGAAATTCCTGAGGATATTAGTTTTGAGCAGGCCAGCTTTGTTGAGCCGACAAAC
>JBGTDP010000042.1:0-5141 GCA_041748255.1 Thermosynechococcaceae cyanobacterium
GGAATCGGCACCGCCAGATCCAAGGCTCCCACCACCGTCCAACGTCCAGTTCCTTTTTGCCCCGCCGCATCAAGAATCAAATCCACCAGCGGTTGCTGGGTTTCTGGGTCAACGTACCGGAAGATATCAGCGGTGATTTCAATCAGATAAGAATTAAGCGCTTCAGTGGTGTTCCATTGGGCAAACACTTCATGCAATTGATTGTGATCTAACCCCAAGACATTCCTCAACAGGTCATAGGCTTCAGCAATCAACTGCATATCGCCATACTCAATCCCGTTGTGGACCATCTTGACGTAATGCCCGGCACCCCCAGGACCAATGTAGGTCACACAGGGGCCATCATCTACCTGGGCAGCAACCTTGGTCAAAATCGGGGCCAGGACTTCGTAGGCATCTTTTTGACCCCCTGGCATCAGGCTCGGCCCATGCAGGGCACCTTCTTCGCCGCCACTAACGCCCATCCCCACAAATTGGAGGTTGGCGCTTTCCAGTTCGCGGCTGCGGCGCTCGGTATCGCCATAAAAAGAGTTGCCACCATCAATAATAATGTCGCCCGGTTCCAGGTAGGGCTTGAGCTGCTCAATCACCGCATCAACGGGGGCCCCTGACTTAACCATGATTAAAATCTTGCGCGGACGCTCAAGGGAGGCAACCAAATCTTTAATAGAATAAGTGGCTTGAACCTGCTTTTCCTTTGCCCGCTCTGCCATGAAAGTGTCAGTCTTTTCTGTCGTTCGGTTATAGACCGCAACTGAAAATCCCTTACTTTCGATATTCAGTGCCAGGTTTTCGCCCATGACCGCGAGACCAATCAGACCAAATTGCTGTGCCATAAAACTCTCTGCTTACGTCTGCTCTGGGAGTTATTCTTTTTCAGGTTAGCTCGATCCCCAGAGCTTGTCCTAAAAAAATGGCTTACCCCGAAATAAAATTCTGCCTACAACTGCAGTGAGGTCCCTGATCCCTAAGCTCTTGAAAAGCTTGACTTCAAAGGCTTCTTAACTCTATCTAAAGGAACAGTGACACTCAAAAAAGTGTCACCCTCTCCTGACGATTAGAGGTTTTGGCTCATCTAACCTGGGGATTAGGGAGCGATAAGCAAACTCAGCAAGCTTTATCTCCGCTATGCTCCGCGCTAAGACCGTGTTGTAGTTGTAGGGGTAGTTCAAGGAACTACCCCTACAATGCGTTTGGCCCCAGTTAATGACTCTGGCAAGGACTCTGGGCTTCAGCATTGGAACAAAAGAAGTAGAGTGGTAGTTAAGTCTTAGACACGATAGGGAGTGCGTCATGCTTGCATACGTCCTGGCATGGGTTGTCGGTCTCGGCAGTTTAGGCATCTATCTAGCTGCTTTCTTTTTTCCAGAAATCCATCGTAAAAACGACTTCATCTGGAGTGGGATTGGCTTGTTTTATGCCCTCGTGCTGTGGGTGTATGCCAAACGAGTTACGGGGGGGCTGCTTTTAGGGCAAACGGCTAGTGTTTCGCTGCTGTGCTGGTTTGGTTGGCAGACCTTGACCCTCCGACGACAGCTCACGCCCCTGGATCAGCAAACTCAACTTCCGGGGGGCGAGACCGTTGAATCTAAGTTCTCTGGCTTAAAAAGTAGCCTTCAGCAACAGCTAACCAAGCTCCCTCGACCGCGCCCCAAAGTGGCCCCGGCAAAGACTGCCCCCGTTGCCCCTCCCCTTCAATCTCCAGCATCCTCAGAACCATCACTGGTAGAAGCACCTGAGGTAGAAGTAGGGATGGCGGAAACAACTGAAGCAACTGAGGGGGTGGATGACGCGGTTGTGGAAGCGATGAATGAACCAATCGCTCCCCCCGAACCGATTGAGGTTGAAAAAGCTGAACCGACAGTAGCCAAAGTGACTCCCTTCACAGAGGAGGTAACAGAGGATATTGAAGCCGCCCCACCAGAGATTCCCGCAGTCCCTGCTCCAGAAGAGGACCAGACAAAGCCAAAGGTAATTATCCAGCCCAGACGCCAGCCCAAGCTCCCTAACCTCCCGCCGATCCCGGTTGACCTTTCGAACTTGCAGGAACAAGCTTCAAAGCTAGTTGCAAACACCAAGGAGAAAGTTCAAGACCTGCTTAAATTGATTCCCAGACCTCAAACCAAGGCAGAAAAGGCATCTCAGCCTTCAAAACCTGCTGCTCCAGCAGAGGTTGAATCTGAGCAGAATATTCTGTCTGCCCCAGCCCCGGAGACAGTTATTGATGTCCTTGAGACTGAAGAGAGTTTGATGTCTCCTTCCGCAGAGGTCGAGATGCTGTCCCCAGAGGCTACTGCTGACTCAGAGGAAGTACCCACAGAAAGTTTGGTCGTTGACTCTGAGGCTGCGATCGCTGAGGTGGCCGAGACAGAGATTTCCATCGCAGAAGTGTCAGAAGTGATTGAAGCCCAAGTCACTGATACATTTCCCACAGAGGCATTGGATCAAGATCAAACAGACATCCCTACTCTTACGCCCCAACCGATTACTGAAGCATCCCTCTTAACCGAGGTTGTTCCTGAGGCAGATTTGGCCCCCCCGGCTGAACCCATTGCTTCTAGAGAAGCGGTATCGCCTGACATAACCCTTGTCGAAGAAGCGCCCTCGGAGTTTGCGCCACCTGCACCACAAGCACAGCCAGAAGCGGAAGCTGAAAATCAGACTGATCCGAGGTTGGTGCGCCCCAATCCCCCCGATCCTGATCTGGTTGATCAAGCCGGAGGCTCACCCACCCAGGCACCACAGACCCCTAAGTCAGACCAGCAGACTGATCTAGAAACTTGAGAATCCGCCGCCAAACCAGACCAGTCAAATCATTCAACGGAATCTTCTTGAAGCCCTTAGAGCTTCTCACCGATAATGGTTTGCAAGCCTTCTTAAATCCTTGAAACAGTGACAGAACCAGGAACATACAAACAGACGATTAATTTGCCTCAAACTCAGTTTGAAATGCGGGCTAACGCTGTCAAACGAGAACCAGAGCTGCAAAAATTTTGGGCGCAAGCCGAGATCTACGAGCAATTATCTCAGCATAATCCTGGGGAGTTATTTATTCTCCATGACGGCCCTCCCTACGCCAATGGGGATCTGCACATTGGTCATGCCTTGAATAAGATTCTCAAGGATGTGATTAACAAGTTTCGGCTGTTACAAGGGCGCAAGGCTCGCTACGTGCCTGGCTGGGACTGCCACGGCCTGCCAATTGAGCTGAAAGTCTTACAGGCCATGAAGCCGGAGGATCGGCAAAAACTAACCCCCTTAAAGCTGCGCTGGAAGGCCCGCGACTTTGCCCGCAAGACAATGGACAAACAGCGACAAGGGTTCAAGCGCTATGGGATTTGGGGAGACTGGGAACATCCCTACTTAACCTTGACCCCCGATTATGAAGCAGCTCAGATCGAGGTATTTGGGCAAATGGTCCTCAAAGGCCACATTTACCGGGGTCTAAAGCCGGTTTACTGGAGCCCCAGCTCCCAGACCGCTCTAGCAGAAGCAGAACTAGAGTACCCGGAAGGCCACACCTCCCGCAGTATCTATGTTGCTTTCCCGATCACGAAGCTCTCAGCAGCGGCGGAATCAGTCCTGGCTGAGTTTCTCCCAAATCTAAAGGCGGCAATTTGGACCACAACCCCCTGGACAATCCCCGGCAATCTGGCTGTGAGTTTAAATCCAGAGCTAACCTATGCCGTGGTTGAGGCTGGCAATGGCTACTGGATTGTAGCCGCTGACATGGTTGAAGGACTGGCGGCTACCCTTGAGACTCCCTTGAGCATTAAAGCAACGATCGCCGGGAAGCTGCTGGAGCACTCTACCTACCGTCACCCGTTATATGACCGGGAAGGCCCCCTGGTTCTGGGAGAATATGTGACCACAGAGTCGGGAACTGGGTTGGTGCATACGGCGCCGGGTCACGGTCAAGAAGATTATCTTGTTGGTCAAGAATATGGCTTGGCAGTTCTGTCGCCGGTGGATGGCAAGGGTGAGTTTACCCCAGAAGCTGGTGCCTTTGCCGGGATGAATGTTCTTGATGGTGGCAATCAGGCCGTGATCCAGGCTCTCAAGGAGGCCGGGGCCTTACTCAAGGAGGAAGCCTACGTCCATAAATATCCCTACGATTGGCGAACCAAGCAGCCGGTGATTTTGCGAGCAACAGAACAGTGGTTTGCCTCGGTGGAAGGTTTCCGTGAACAAGCCTTAAAAGCGATCGCTGCTGTGAAATGGATTCCAGCCCAGGGGGAAAACCGAATCACCGCCATGGTCTCTGAGCGCTCCGATTGGTGTATTTCTCGCCAGCGCAGTTGGGGGGTACCGATCCCAGTTTTCTACGACGAAGCCACCGGAGAAGCCTTGCTGAACAAAGAAACCATGGCTCATGTACAGGCAATCGTGGCCGAGAAGGGCTCCGATGCCTGGTGGGAGCTGCCAGTTGAGGATCTGCTACCCGCCGCCTATCACCAGAACGGTCGGACCTACCGCAAGGGCACCGACACGATGGATGTCTGGTTTGACTCCGGTTCGTCTTGGGCAGCGGTTTTAAAGCAGCGAGCGCAACTGCGCTATCCTGCCGAGATTTACCTGGAGGGGTCTGATCAACACCGGGGCTGGTTCCAGTCCAGCTTGCTCACCAGTGTGGCAACCAACAACCAGGCGCCTTACAAAACGGTCTTGACCCATGGCTTTGTGCTTGATGAGCAGGGCCGCAAGATGAGCAAGTCCATCGGCAATGTGGTTGATCCGGCGATTGTGATTGAAGGGGGCAAAAATCAAAAAGTTGAGCCGCCATACGGAGCCGATGTTTTGCGGCTTTGGGTTTCTTCCGTGGACTATGCCCATGATGTCCCCCTGGGAAAAAATATTCTCAAGCAGATGGCGGATGTCTATCGCAAGATCCGCAACACCGCCCGATTTCTGCTGGGCAATTTGCACGACTTTGACCCGGCCCAGGATGCGGTTCCCTACGAGGAGCTGCCGCAGCTTGATCGCTATATGCTCCACCGGATTACAGAAGTGTTTACTGAGGTCACCGATGCCTTTGAGCACTTTGAGTTTTTCCGCTTTTTCCAGACGGTGCAGAACTTCTGCGTGGTGGATTTATCCAACTTTTATTTGGATATTGCCAAGGATCGCCTCTACATCAGCGC
>JBGTDP010000043.1:0-4082 GCA_041748255.1 Thermosynechococcaceae cyanobacterium
AGCGATCGCTCTAATTCCCGCCATGCCCCGTCGCGATCCCGTAGATCTGTTTTACTCGCTAGAAATACCTTTTGGCGGTGGGAGGGCAGAACTTTCCCCAGATAATCCTCACTGGGACCGTAGCTGGCAGCGGTGTCAAAATAGCGAATGCCCAGTTCCAAAGCCCGCTCGATGATCGCAACGGCTTCTGCTTGAGCGCCGTTCCAGGACAAAGGGGTTTGGCCCGCTCCTCCCAGACCAAAGATCGGGACTTGAATGCCTGTGCCGCCGAGAAGTCTCTCCGGCAGGGCTTTGATACTGGCCTCTTTCACGGGGGCAGAAATCTTGATTGGTTTGCCACTGAGCCTTGCCTGGCTGACCACACCGCCAGCGGCAGCAAGACTGGTGATTAGAAATCTGCGTCGCTTTGATTTCCAAACCATAATTCTTAATCAAGAGCTTTAGGGCTAAGTTTCTCAGCTTGGATTAACCTTAGCGAAAATATAGCTTAACGTCAGTTCCATTATGATCTCTTCGAAACCGCTAGCCTGCTGAAGTCCTTATTCTGTAGTTTTCAACTACAGAATAAGGACTTCAGCTTATCCAACCAGGTTAGTCAGGGACTATGCATTGTGCTGCGAGGATTTTTTAAGCCTCAGCGCTAGACTAAAATTACGGTGCAGCCTCTTAACTTAATGGTCTTTCCGGCTGATAAATCTCTAATTTTTATGATTAATTTTAATGACGGATTAGAAGGGGACATCAAGCCCCTCAGCAAATTACCCTGGCAAATCCTTGTTTGCCTCGGACTCGCCTACGTGCTGGTGGGATGGTATCTCGCTGCCCATCATGTTGTTTGGTTTGTGGGCATTTTTATTGCTGTGCTGGTCTTTGCCTTTTCTTTGGCAAGTTCCCCTTGGTTGCATGGCTTGTTTGGATATATTCCTCAAGCTTTGTTAATCATTCTAATTTTCAGTATTTTGGTGACCTTGGTTGTCACCTATTCGATGTTATCAACTTTGGTATTAATCCCTTTTGTTACCACGGTTCTTGCTTGGCAAGAATTACGATTTTTGGAACTTAGAAACCCACAGACTTTTTGGATTTTAATAGCTGTTGCCTTCCTGGGATTGGGTGTGGGGGAGTTTATCGATATTCTCGTTTTACCCAGTTTGAGATATTAATCTATTAAGCGGCTAAAGTGGATTTTCCGGTCAGGTTTCGTTAAGCTAAGTGCGCTTATTGCTGCTTGGAGGTGGGTATGGTTGCAACTCCCTTGACGTGCCTTAACTATATTAATGGAGAGTGGATTCCGGCTCAGACCAAAGCAATTCTTGAGAGTCGCAATCCTGCTAACTGGCAAGCAGTGGTTGCCACATTTCCCAATTCTGCTCCGGAGGATATCGATCAAGCAGTTCAATCAGCTCGACAAGCCTACGTTGCCTGGCGCCTAGTGCCAGCCCCGGTTCGGGCTGAGTACCTCGATCGCGTCGGCAGGCTGTTGCAAACCCATAAAGAAAAGCTGGCTGATCTGATGAGCCAAGAAATGGGAAAGCCCCTGGCCGAGTCCCGAGGAGATGTTCAAGAGGGAATTGACTGTGCCTTTTACTATGCCGGGGAAGGACGACGGCTGTTTGGGCAAACCACCCCCTCCGAAATGTCCAGCAAGTTTGCCATGACCCTGCGGGTGCCGGTGGGAGTCTGTGCCCTGATTACCCCCTGGAACTTTCCGATCGCAATTCCCTGCTGGAAAATCATGCCAGCGCTGGTCTGTGGGAATACGGTGGTGTTTAAACCGGCCAAGGATACCCCTGCCTGTGCGACGGTGTTAGTGCAACTACTAGAGGAGGCGGGATTGCCGCCGGGGGTGATCAACCTGGTCCACGGTTCTGGGACAGTGGTTGGCCAGTCCTTGGTTGAGCATCCGGATATTGATCTTGTCTCCTTGACCGGCTCCTCTCAGACGGGGGCAGTCGTGGGGGAAGCCTGTGGCCGCACCCACAAGCGCCTCTGTCTGGAAATGGGGGGCAAAAATGCCCAGATTGTCATGGAAGATGCCGATCTGGAACTGGCCCTGGAAGGGGCCCTTTGGGGAGCTTTTGGCACCAGCGGCCAGCGCTGCACCGCCACCAGTCGCTTGATTTTGCACACCGCCATCAAAGAAAAATTTACCGATCTACTTCTGGAACGCACTCGTAAACTGCGCCTAGGGCCTGGCACCGATCCTGACACCGAAGTCGGTCCGCTGGTGAATGGGGCTCAATTAAACCGAGTCCAGGATTACCTGAATATTGCCCAGGAGGAATCAGCCAAGATTCTAATCGGGGGAAAAGCTCACAAAGCGGACAACCTGCAGCAGGGGTTCTTTTTTCAACCAACGATTCTGGATCAAGTCCATCCCCAAATGCGGGTTGCCCAGGAAGAAATATTTGGTCCAGTTGTCTGCCTGATTGAAGTTAATTCCTTTGCAGAAGCGATTCGGGTCCTTAACGACACTCCCTACGGCCTCTCTTCCTCAATTTATACCCAGGACATTAACCGGGCTTTTCAAGCCATGCGGGATATTGAAGCCGGGATTACCTACATCAACGGGCCGACCATTGGGGCCGAGGTTCACTTACCCTTTGGAGGAGTCAAGCAAACCGGGAACGGACACCGGGAGGCAGGCTCAGCCGTGCTGGATGTGTTTACCGACTGGAAGACGGTCTATGTCGATTTTTTGGGCCAATTGCAACGAGCCCAGATTGATAATCGTGGTTGACCCTCCCCTGCATTATCGTTGTATATCAGCCGTATAACGAGCGGATTATTTGAGACTGCCCATGCTCAGCGCTCCAGTTCATCCGTCCCCCCTGCCGACACGTCCCCATCTAGTGGGTCCCCTGCCCGGACCCCAGGCCAGAGACTTGATCAAAAGGGATCAGGCCGTTACGTCTCCTTCCTACACCCGAGGGTATCCCCTGGTTGTCGCTAGGGGCCAAGGCTGCATGGTTGAGGATGTCGATGGCAATGTGTTTTTAGATTTAACCGCTGGCATTGCCGTCACTGCCACGGGCCATGCCCATCCCCAGGTTGTGCAGGCGATTCAAGCTCAGGCGGCCCAGTTGCTACACATGTCGGGCACAGATTTTTATTATGAACCGATGGTCGAGTTGGCAGAACAGTTGGCGGCTCAGGCTCCGTTTCCAAGGCTAGGAACATCCCCACGGGCGCGGGTATTTTTTACCAATTCTGGGGCAGAGTCAAATGAGGGGGCGCTGAAGCTGGCTCGCTACTACACGGGGCGATCGCAGGTGGTGGCCTTTCTGGGGGCCTTTCATGGGCGTACCTATGGGGCCATGTCCTTGACTGGCTCTAAAGCAATTCAGCGGCAAGGGTTTGGCCCCTTGGTTCCTGGAATTACTCATATTCCCTACGGCACCCATGCGGGGTTGGATCAGCTGGAATTCACACTGTTTTCAACTGTGCTGGCCCCCCAGGAAGTCGCGGCGATTGTTGTGGAACCGATTCAGGGGGAGGGGGGCTACATTGTCCCGGAGGCCGGGTTTCTAGCCCGAATTCGCCAGATCTGCGATCGCCATGGGATCTTAATGGTTGTTGATGAAGTTCAATCGGGGATGGGCCGCACCGGACGCCTGTTTGCAATTGATCACTGGTCTGTGCAACCCGATATTATGACCTTGGCCAAGGGGATTGCCAGTGGTCTGCCCCTGGGGGCAATTCTGGCCCGTCCGGGGCTGATGACTTGGCCCCCTGGCTCCCATGCCACCACCTTTGGCGGTAATCCGGTAGCCTGCGCCGCCGCGATCGCCACCCTGCACCTTTTAGAAGCTGGCTTGATGGACAATGCCTGCCAGCGAGGAGAAGAACTTCAAGCTGGGCTAGTTCAACTGAGAGAGAAATTTCCCCGGCTTTCCCTCCCCCGCGGAAAAGGCTTAATGGTCGCTGTGGATCTTTTAGACGACCAGGGGAAGCTTGATTCCAAGCTCCGCGATCGCCTGGTTGATCAGGCTTTCTATAAGGGACTGCTACTTTTGGGGTGCGGCAAGGCTGCCATCCGATTTTGTCCGCCCCTGGTGATTGAGGACGAGCAGATTCAAGTG
>JBGTDP010000044.1:0-15401 GCA_041748255.1 Thermosynechococcaceae cyanobacterium
ACGACAGCTATCAGGTAATTCTCAGTGACCAGACGATTCGCGGGGTTGTAGAGACCCAGGCCAAGCCACCGACCCCCAGCCTCACGGTTGCCGAGTGGACTGATACTAACCTTCAGCCAGCCACCCCAAAGCCTCAGGGTATAGGCGTTCGCGCTGATCTCTCCGTGGCCGATAAAATCAAGGGCAAGGAGGAAAGCTCGATTATCGGGATGCTCCGCACGATTATCATCGGGCTACTGCCAAAAAACCTTTTTGGGGCAATGGTTGATAATGATGTGCTGCCGCTAATTATCTTTTCGCTCCTGTTTGGGGCAGTTCTGACCACCTTAGGGGAGCGGGGGCGGACGGTGATCCAGTTTTTTGAGGGGGTCAACGAGGCAATTATGCTGATCGTCCACCTGCTTATGTTGGTTGCCCCGGTGGGGATTGGAGCCTTGATTGCCGGTCGGTTAGGGGAGGCAGGGGGCTTTGTCGGCTTTTGGCCAGAGTTGGTGCGCTTGGGTAAATACGCCGCCACTGTGATTTTGGGGTTGCTCATTCATGGGACCGTGATCTTGCCCTTAATTTTGTCCTTTGTTGCCAAGCGCAATCCTTTGACTTACTTCGCCAATATGGGAACCGCTTTGACCACCGCTTTCTCAACCAGCTCTAGTAGTGCCACCCTACCCATGAGCATTGAATGTACCACTGAGAAAAACCATATCTCTGAGCGCACCACCAGTTTTGTCCTGCCCCTGGGGGCAACGATTAACATGGATGGAACTGCTCTTTACGAAGCCGTTGCGGCTGTTTTCATTGCCCAAGTCTACGGCCTTGAGATTGCCTTGCCCCAGATGATTGTTATTTGCTTGACGGCAACTTTGGCCTCCATTGGGGCAGCCGGGATTCCTGAAGCGGGGCTAGTGACCATGGTGATTGTTCTGCGAGCTGTGGGTCTCCCCATTGAGGGGATCTCGTTAATTCTGGTGATTGACTGGTTCCTAGATCGTTGCCGAACGACTGTTAATGTCTGGGGAGATTCTATCGGTGCTGCGGTGGTCGAGAAGCTAGAAACTGAGAAAGGAGACAAAGAAACCGTTGCGGCTGTGACCAGTGCCTAGCGATCGCGGATGGCAATCCAACTCAAGTGATCTAACATACTTGGTGCCCTAGGCTTTCCTGTAGCAGGTGTCCCGTTTAGATCTTCCCCTGGGTTCCAATCTTGAATTATGCCTCCCCCCCTTGCCTATACCGATCAGCCCTGGCTAGAAACCTTCAGTGAAATCATTGACGTGCGCTCCCCCAAAGAGTTTGCTCAAGATCGGCTCTTGGGGGCGATTAATTTACCGGTTCTAGATGATCAAGAACGAGACAAAGTTGGAACGCTTTACAAGCAAGTTAGTCCCTTTACCGCCCGCAAGGTGGGGGCTGCCCTGGTCACCCAAAATGCCTCCCGGCATCTGGCCACTCACTTTGCCACTCAAGACAAAAACTATCATCCCTTGATCTACTGCTGGCGAGGGGGGCAGCGATCAAATAGCCTGGCTTTGATCTTAAGTCAAGTGGGCTGGCGGGTGACAGTTTTACAGGGGGGCTATAAGACTTACCGCAGCTATGTCCGAACTGCGCTAGAAACGCTCCCGGCACAGTTTAATTATCGAGTTCTGGGGGGTCTCACCGGCACAGGCAAGACCCAGATTTTGTACCAAATGGCCCAAGCCGGGGCTCAGGTTCTAGATTTGGAGGGCCTAGCCAATCACCGGGGATCTCTGCTGGGAGAGAAATGGCAGCCTCAACCCTCACAGAAATATTTTGAGACGCTGCTGCTCGGGCAATTTCAGCAGTTTAATCCCCAACAGCTAGTCTGGGTCGAAGCCGAAAGCAACAAAGTCGGTCAGCTTTATCTGCCGCGATCGCTCTGGCAGCGAATGACGCAGTCGCCCTGTGTAGAAATTCAACTCCCACTAGCTGAACGTGTGCAGCATCTAATCCAGGAATACACCTACTTCATAGACTATCCTGCGGTGTTAATTGAGAAACTAACGCGACTTAAATCCCGTTACGGTCAAGTAAAGCTGCAGCAATGGATAACTCTGATCGAAACCCAACAATGGGAAAGCCTGGTTGAAGATCTACTGGGCACTCACTACGATCCAACCTATCGCCATGCCCTCGGACAGGGCTATAGCCGTGTAGAGCAGGTCCTTACCCTCGAAAATTTGTCAGATCCATCAGATCCAAACGTTATCCAAACCCTCTTGACATGATCATGACATTGTCAGGTGAACCATTCCCCAGAACCGGACAAGTTGTGAAACTTTCAATTGACAGTCTTGGGATGGTATTGGACCGGATTAGGGGAAGGGGCAATGCTTCATCTTTGCGACCTCCGGGTACCCAACCAAAATGTTACTAAGAGGGGATACTGGGAGGTAAGCATACCGAGAAAGACGACCAGAAAAAGAACATTTGACCAAACGACTCTATACTCCGACATCCTTGGCAACTGCCCCCTGTTTAGATGCCTCTGACTGAGTGGTGCTTATGATCTACTCTGCGACCAAAACTCTGACCTTTGAGGAATTCATTGGCCAATACGGCGATCATCCCCGCTATGAATTAATTGACGGAGAATTGCGTGATATGGAACCGACGGGGCCACACGAAGCCATAGCAGGTAAGATTTTGGGCCACTTGTTTGCTGAAATTCTCCGTTCCAACATAAATTGGCTCATTCCCAAAAATTGCCTAATTAAACCCCCTACAGCTGAAGCTACAGCCCTAAGACCAGATGTGATCGTACTGGATGAAGCCAAGCTCAACCAGGAACCTCTCTGGCAACGGGAACCCATTATTACCAATGGCAGTACGATCAAACTTGTTGTTGAAGTTACTAGCACCAACTGGCAAGACGACTATGCTCGCAAGGTCGAGGAATATGCCTACCTTGGTATTCCTGAGTATTGGATTGTGGATTATCGGGGCTTAGGGGGTGTTGCTTTTATTGGCAAGCCGAAGCAGCCTACGCTGACCATCTGTCAGCTAATCAGTGAAGACTATGCCCAAAAACAATACCGCTTGGGGCAAGCCATTAGTTCCCCACTATTGCCCCATCTACAACTTTGCTTGGATAACATTCTGCCACGTTAAATTCTACAGCTGAGGATGTTCCTATAAAAATTGCTAGCTTAAGTCTCTAAAAGGCGCTGGGGACAAAATTTTGCATCGACATCGGCGGACGGATATAATCCATGGCTTGCTGGCGAGGGGGGAGTTTAATTGGGTCTGGCGTCAGATCTTCGTAAGGCACCATGCTCAAAAAATGAGTGATACAGTTGAGCCGCGCTCGTTTCTTATTATCGGCTTCAACGACATACCACGGAGAGCGGGTCGTATCGGTGGCCCCAAACATGTCATCCTTGGCCTTGGAATATTCTACCCAGTGGGCTCGAGCTTCTAAATCCATTGGACTGAGTTTCCACCGTTTGGTAGGGTCTTTAATCCGGTCTCGAAACCGCCGCTCTTGCACCTCATTACTGACAGAAAACCAGTACTTAATCAAAATAATCCCCGATCGCTGCAGCATATGCTCAAATTCAGGGCAGGAGCGTAGAAACTCAATATATTCTGGGTGGGTACAAAATCCCATCACCCGCTCAACCCCTGCCCGGTTGTACCAACTGCGATCAAAAAGCACAATCTCTCCGGCGGCAGGCAAATGAGCTACATAGCGCTGAAAGTACCACTGGGTTTGCTCTCGCTCCGTTGGTGTTACCAGAGCTGCAACCCGGCAGATCCGGGGGTTAAGACACTCAGTCATTCGCTTAATCACGCCCCCTTTTCCGGCTGCGTCACGGCCTTCAAACAGGACCACAACTTTTAAGCCTTGGTGCTTGACCCATTCCTGCAGTTTGACTAATTCAACCTGCAAGCGTTGGAGTTCTTGTTCGTAAACTTCTTTTTTCAGCTTCTTCTGAGACCCGTTCTTCTTGGAGCTAGAGGCCTTCTTTTTTGAGGCTGAGGATGCGGTTGCTAACCCAGAAGGGTCTAGGAGCTTATCTTGACTATCTTTAGCCATGGTGTCGATATTTAATCAGGCCATGGTGTTTAGAATAGACCCTAACCGGAAGCAAAACCGTCAACTTAACAACGCTTTAATGCATGAATTCAGGGGTTACTGAAAACAAAAACCGAACTGCCCTGGCGATCGCTGAGGTCCTAGGCACAGGTTCAGCAAGCTATTTAATCCAGCAACTGTGCCACTTCTAACGATAGCCGCGAAAAAATGAGTTTTCTGCCTTGGCACGGGCATAGAGGGCAAAATGCATCTTTGTCGGTTTAGACTGGCGATATGCTAGAACTCGACCGAGTATCAACTTCTGTAACCGTTAGCCTCTCAGCCGTTGTGCCGGTTTACAACGAAGTAGAGAGTTTGCCACGCTTGGTTGCTGACATTGCCACCGTCCTCCAACAGACCCAACGCACTTACGAGATTATCTGCGTTGATGATGGCTCCCGAGATGGTTCCACGGAGCTGCTAAAGCAACTTGCTCAGACCTGCCCTAACCTGCGGGTGGTGGTTCTGCGCCGCAACTACGGTCAGACAGCCGCCCTGGCAGCCGGGTTTAAGTATGTCCGAGGGCAAACAATCATCACCCTAGATAGTGATCTACAAAACGATCCGGCGGATATTCCTCAACTGCTGGCCAAGTTAGAATCAGGCTATGACCTGGTCAGTGGCTGGCGAAAAAACCGGCAGGATGATCCCCTGACTCGGCTACTGCCTTCTAAACTGGCCAATGGATTAATTGGCTGGGTGACGGGGGTAAAATTGCATGACTATGGTTGTTCTCTTAAGGTCTATCGCTCGGAACTGGTGGCCGATATGAACCTTTATGGAGAACTTCATCGGTTTCTCCCGGCCCTAGCGGCAATTGAGGGCGCTCGAATTGCCGAGATTCCGGTTCATCACCGGGCCCGCCGCTACGGCCAGAGTAAGTACGGCTTGGGACGGACCTACCGGGTGTTGATGGATCTGCTGACCGTTTGGTTTATGCGGACATTTCTGACCCGACCGATGCATGTGTTTGGGCTACCGGGTTTGATTTCAATGTTTCTAGGCGTTCTAGTGAGTCTTTACTTGACGTTTTTAAAGCTGGGGCTAAATCAAAATATCGGCGATCGCCCGCTGTTGATCCTAGGGGTTGTCTTACTCTTGACAGGCTTGCAACTGTTTAGCTTTGGTTTGCTGGCAGAAGTGTTAATGCGAACCTACCATGAGTCTCAGGGCCGACCGATTTATCGGGTGCGGGAAGTGGTTGAGCCTCGCCCTGGGGTAAGGGGGTAACCCGTATAATTTCTAAGACAGATATTTTTAAGGATTCTTGGCGTTATGGCACCTCCCCTTCCCGTGATTGTCAATGGTGCGGCTGGCAAAATGGGTCGCGAGGTGATCAAAGCGGTGGTCGCCAGTGAAGATCTGATGCTATTTGCAGCGGTGGATCGTAATCCTAACCTTATTGGTGAAGATGCCGGAGAACTGGTTGGCCTGCAGGCTTTAGAAGTTCCAATTATCGATGACTTGGAGGGGATCTTAGTCGCCGCCGCCCAAGCACCACAACTTGGGGTGATGGTGGATTTTACCCATCCCAGCTCCGTGTACGGGAATGTCCGCACCGCGATCGCCTATGGTATTCGTCCGGTGGTTGGCACCACTGGCTTGACGCCCAAGCAAATCCAGGAATTAACAGAATTTGCCGATAAAGCTAGCACAGGCTGCTTGATTATTCCCAACTTTTCAATTGGAATGGTGTTGCTGCAGCAGGCAGCGATTCAAGCTTCCCAGTACTTTGACCATGTAGAAATCATTGAGCTGCACCACAATCACAAAGCCGATGCCCCCAGCGGCACAGCCTTACAAACGGCTCAGATGCTCTCGGAACTCGGGAAAACCTATAATCCACCAGCGGTGGAAGAAACAGAGCACTTGGCAGGGGCCAGGGGCAGCGTCGCCGGGGAGGGTGTGCGGATTCACAGCATTCGATTGCCGGGACTGGTGGCTCATCAAGAAGTCTTATTTGGCTCTCCTGGGCAGATTTATACCCTCCGCCATGACACCAGCGATCGGGCTGCATTTATGCCAGGGGTGTTGCTGGCCATTCGTCAGGTTACCCAGTTAAAAACCCTGATCTACGGTCTAGAAAAGTTGCTCTAACTACCAGGCTGGGGGGATTAACTTTTGGTGGCGGCAGCAACTGGCTGGGCTGGCTCAGGTGCCTCTGCTTCTAACTTCGCCAGCAGTCGCACCCCAAATTCTAATTCAAAGCAATCTTTCTTTTGATCAAGGCTCCAAAGTTCTAGTTGACAATCATCTTCGGGATTTGCCGCTTGCAGATGGAGGTGAAACTCTTTTTCGTCAGGGTCATAGACCCCCCGGATTGCCGCGATCGCTCCAATCCGCCGTCGATCCAGGGCCACTGCTAGGCGCAGCAATGGACTTAGTTGATCAACAATTTGGCGATCGCGTTTGGTGGCTAGATTCTTGTAATTATCGTGTTTTTTCTTGGGGGCACTTTTGCGGTGGTAGCGAGCCAGGTTGGCAATCACTTCTAGCTCGGCTTCGGTGTAACCCAATAGCTCAGCATTACGAACCAGGTAGTAGGAGTGCTTATGGTGGGAAGAGTGACTGACATAGTGGCCGGTATTGTGCAAAATTGCTGCAGCCATCAGTAGCTCTCGCTCTGCTGGTCCCCACTCGTGCAATACACCCTGGGTCTGATTAAATAAACTGCCAGCAAAGGCAGCAATCCGTTCCCCGCTGTCAAGATCCACCTGGTATTTGTCGGCCATGTTGTGGACGCTGCGCCGGCTGACCGAGCCTTGGTAGCGCAGTCGGTCCTCAATCAGGCTGTGGGTGAGCATCCAGTTAACCACCATCCCTTCCCGCAGGGCTCGCTCACACACACTGATCGATTCTAATCCTAGCTCCGACATTACTGCTTGCAAAATCACTGCCCCGGCAACAATAATGTCCGCTCGTTTCTCCGACATGCCCGGCATCTCCCGGCGTTCTTCGCAGTCGAGCTTTCGCAGTTGCTTGATCAGGTCGTGCAGATCTCCATAGCTCATTTCCAAGCCATGCAACAGGTTGGGAGAGGAGCCTTGCTTGCGAAGATGGAGCTCCACCAGCGTCTCAATCGTGCCGGAGGTTCCCACCAGTCGCGGCGGATGATCGGGGTTTATGTGAGCGCGCAAATCTTCCAAGGGCCACTCCAACATGCCCAGGATGTAACCCCGCAGTTGCTCAAACTCGCGCTCACTAACCGGGTCAGTAGTAATCAATTTATCCGTCAGCCGGACAGCCCCGACTTTTGTGCTGCTGAGGTAAAGGGGTTCATGGCCATCCCCGAGGATCAGTTCTGTGGAGCCGCCACCAATATCAATAATGATGTGGGGCTGGTGATCAAATTCCATCCCAGACAGAACGCCCAAGTAAATTCGCCGGGCTTCCTCTTGCCCAGAAATTAAGTTGATTGAAAGGCCCAATTCTGCTTCTACATCCTGGATGAAATCCCGCCCATTGGGTGCTTCTCGGACAGCACTGGTGGCGACAGCAATAATTTCTTCAGCTTCTAAGCCCTCGGCCAGGGCTTTACAACGCTTTAGGGTAGCCATCGCTCGGGCCATGGCTTCTGGGGTTAGTTTCCCTGTCTTTTCGGAGCGCTCCCCCAAGCGAACCGTGTCCTTTTCTCTGGCAATAATGTCAAAGGACGGCAGAGCGGGTTGAATTCGCACCACCACCATATGAATTGAGTTTGTCCCTACATCGATCGCGGCCAGGATTCGCTCAGGTTCAGCCGATTTAGAAGCACTCATAGGATTTTTTAGCTGGGGATTTAGTTACCTATCTAACTAAAGATGGAAAATCTGCTCTGCTAGCACTTTACTCCTTTGCGGTGGCAATTAAGCTCTGATCAAACAAATTTACCTCCCCTTAGGGACGGCTATAGGCCAAGTTGCCGGAAGAGGATTATTGCTGCGATCGCCCAGACTTTAAAACCACTGTAAATTGGTAAAAAAGCCCCTGGTTCTGCCCATGTCCTCAACCCATCCGGAGTATAAGTCTCAGCCCCTCTGGCTGGCCGTGATTCGGCTGCTACGGTGGGACAAACCTGCCGGGCGGTTGATTCTGATGATTCCGGCCCTTTGGGCAGTATTTCTGGCTACCCAAGGGTCTCCCCCGCCTCTGTTGGTCGGGGTGATTGTGGCTGGAACTCTGGCAACTAGTGCGGCGGGTTGCGTTGTGAATGATCTTTGGGACCGTAACATTGACCCCCATGTGGCCCGCACCCGCGATCGCCCCCTGGCTTCCCGGAGTTTGTCGCTGCAAGTCGGAATAGGCATCGCTGTGGTGGCCTTTGGCTGTGCTTGGGGTTTGACCAGGTTTCTCAACCCCTTGAGCTTCTGGCTGTGTGTGGCCGCCGTACCGGTGATTCTGCTTTATCCCCTGGCCAAGCGAGTGTTTGCGGTCCCCCAGCTGGTGTTATCGATTGCCTGGGGATTTGGGGTTTTAATTAGTTGGAGCGCGGTCACCGCTGATCTAGAACCCGCCACCTGGGTGCTCTGGGCAGCTACAGTCTTTTGGACTTTAGGGTTTGACACTGTTTACGCCATGGCCGATCGCGAAGATGACCGCCGCCTGGGAATAAACTCCAGTGCCCTGTTTTTTGGCGCCTATGCCCCCACTGCTGTAGGGATATTTTATGGGGGCACAGCAATATTACTCGCTGGAGTCGGGTTATTGCTGGATCTACATCTGGTTTTCTGGCTCACCCTAGCAATGGGTTTGGGTCTTTGGGTCTACCAAACCCTCCAGCTTCGCCAGCCTGAACCCCCACTTTCTGCCTATGGCCTGGGGCAAAACGTGGGGGTTGGTTTTCTGCTCTTGGCAGGAATGATTTTTGGCAGCTAGGTTTAATTAGCGAACATCCTGTCGCCAGTCAATGTCTAGGCCGTCACGGGTGTCTGGATTAGATTGATCAAGCTCAGCCTGGGGAATTTCCACCGGCGGACGATCTAAGGCAACCATCAGGGTAGTAGGATCAATCGCCTCAGTGGAAGGATTACCACTGGCGACTGAGGCCGGCTTAGAGGTTTGGGCCACCTGAGGCAAGAAACCGCGATCGCCCGACATTAATCCAGTAACTACGCCTACCAGGACGGCAGCCGCAGCCCCCACTCCCCCCAGGAGTAATCGCAACCTTGGACCCCGATCAACACGGGCAAACACCCGCTCAATGGTCTGCTCAACCGATTCTGCTGGGGCAGGAACCGGCATCTCTTGCCACTGGTGGTGCAATTTCAGCAACCGGGTATACAACCCCTGGATTTCTGGCTCCGTTGCCAACCAATGCTCGACCTGCTTGCGCTCAGCGGCAGTGACTTCGCTGTCAAGATAGGCGCTCAACAGCTCAAAGCGATCGCGCTTCAGGGTATCAAGATCATTCAAACCTGGGTTGGTAGGAGGGTCTGAAGACGAATGTTGGGGATCTTGAGGAAAGTCAGGGCTCATGTTCATTTGCCACACAGGAAGGAGTAAAAGGAGACTTAAAATCAAAGATTATCGGTTCAAATCTATCAAGTAATTTTCTGATATTTTTAGAATAACCTGAAATTTCAGGTGGGAGAACCGCATTTCTCTTAACTATTTAGATAGGTTTGGAGTTGAAATTGCAGGCGCTGCCGGGCCCTGGCAATTCGAGACTTGACGGTGCCTAGGGAAACCCCGGTGATCTCGGCAATCTCTTCGTAGGCCATCCCTTGGATTTCCCTTAAAATGATCGTTGTCCGAAATGATTCGGGCAGATCGGCGATCGCCGATCTGAGCTGGTCGTAAAACTCATTGGTTACCAAGTCCTCATCCGGGCCAGGATCTGGTGAGGCAATTTCCCAATCAATACTGCCATCATCCATGGCCAAAGGAGCATCCAGGGACAGTGGGCTTTGATAGCGCTTGCGTTTGCGCAGCTCATCATAAAAAAGGTTTGTGGCAATTCGGCTCAGCCAACCGCGAAATTTCACCGGTTCATTCAGGCGCTTAATATTGCGGTAAACCCGAATCCAGACCTCTTGGGCAAGGTCGGCTCGATCCTCCCAGTCTGGGGCCAGGTGATATAACACCCGGTCCACGTGCGAACGGTAGCGCCGCAGCAGCTCAGAAAAAGCCGTCCGTTCAGGTTGAAATCCCGATTGGCACATTAAAACCAAATCGTGATTAGAAAGTTTTTCAGCTTGTATTGCCACTTGAGGAAGAGTACCCTCAATGTTTGACCAAGATACAGAAAGACTAGGAGTCATGGACAAAAATGTCAACATTATCTTCTGCTTCCTTGACGCCCCCGGATCAGGGAAGTTCCTGAGCAAGGGGCTTAAATCATCCTAATAAATCCCTAAAAATATTAAGCTAAAAGAGGACAAAAATCTCTATCGATTCATTTGTACAGATTCACAAGTGGTTAGTCCATGCAAGTTTTAGAACCCCTGGCTCAGCAAACCCCCAACCAAGCCTTGACCATTGCCGGGCGTACCTTTGAATCGCGGTTAATGACCGGAACCGGTAAGTACCGCAATTTTGACCAGATGGGCCAGAGCATCGCTACCAGTGGCAGCCAGATTGTCACGGTTGCAGTCCGCCGGGTCCAATCCAATGCCCCTGGCCATCAAGGACTCGCGGAGGCCCTAGACTGGTCTAAGCTTTGGATGCTGCCAAACACGGCGGGCTGCAAAACGGCTCAAGAAGCGGTACGAGTGGCTCGCCTGGGCCGAGAGATGGCTAAGCTGCTGGGTCAAGAAGATAATAACTTTGTCAAGTTAGAGGTGATTCCAGATCCCAAGTATCTGCTCCCGGACCCCGTGGGCACTTTAGAGGCGGCAACCCAGTTGGTCCAAGAAGGGTTTGCAGTGCTGCCTTATATTAATGCTGATCCAATTCTTGCCAAGCGCCTAGAAGAGCTTGGCTGTGCCACCGTCATGCCCCTGGGCTCTCCAATAGGTTCCGGGCAAGGGTTAAAAAACGCCGCTAATATTCAAATCATCATTGAAAATGCCAAGGTGCCCGTGGTCGTGGATGCCGGGATTGGCACCCCCAGTGAAGCCGCTCAAGCGATGGAAATGGGCGCTGATGCTCTGCTAATCAATACAGCCATTGCCCAAGCTCAAAATCCGATTTTAATGGCCCAGGCCATGAAACTAGCGACTGAGGCTGGACGCCTGGCCTACCAGGCCGGACGAATTCCGGTAAAAGTTTTTGCTACATTGAGTTCCCCGCAGTCGGGAACCGTGAGCAGCTAGGAGATTACTTAATCCAGAAGTGCCAAAATGCAAGCATTTCTACCTTGTAGGGTTGTAGAATTGCCCCTTCTTGGATACTTTAAGAATTGTCAAAAATCAGGATAATCCTATGCCCTACACCAGTGATGAAGGTGGCCGCTTAAATAATTTTGCTAACGAACCTAAGATGTACCAGGCTGACCCCTCAACCCCTGCTCAAAAGCGCAACGTTGTTGTTTTAGGGGTAGGGGTGCTGGCTTTGATCGGGGGGTTAGTCTTCGTTGCCTTTTCGGTTTCCTAAAGGTTCCGGTGCGGCTTGGTTGGGGCTGAGTGTTTAGTGAGTTGCTGCAGCCAGTCGCGCTTAATCCCTTGCTAAAGCTTGCTTTAAGGCACGACAAAACCTGGCAATCTCGGCAAGTCCCTGGGCAGACGTTCCGGTTGCTAAGCGTTGGACAAAGGCGCTGCCCACAATGGCAGCATCCGCTCCCCAGGTCATGACTTGCTGGGCATGTTCCGGGCGAGAAATTCCAAATCCGACCCCAATCGGCTTATCGCTCACCTGGCGCAGATCCAGAAGCAGGTCTTTAACCTGGCCCGCCACCTGGGTCCGCACCCCGGTAACCCCGGTGGTACTGACGAGATAGATAAACCCCTGGGACTGGCGGGCAATGGCTTCGATGCGGGCTTTAGAGCTGGTAGGGGCGACAAGTAAGGTGACTTCAATACCCAGGGTTGCAGAGGTTTGCAAGAGGGGTTCAGCCTCCTCTAGGGGTAGATCTGGGACAACCAGTCCTTGGATCCCAGCCTCAGCAATTTGCTGCAAAAAAGGTTTAATCCCGCGATGGTAAATCGGGTTGTAGTAGGTAAACAAAATTAACGGCGATCGCAGTTGGGGCTTGACCTGCCGAACCATCTGCAAGACTTGATCTAAGCGAGTTCCCCGCTGCAAAGCCCGGGTTGCCGCTGCCTGAATAACCGGACCGTCTGCCAAAGGGTCTGAGTAGGGAACCCCTAACTCAATTAAATCAGCCCCATTTTGATCTAGTACTTGCAGGGCCTGGGCCGTTGTCTCTAGATCAGGGTCCCCAGCAGTGATAAACGGAATCAAGCCACACCTGCCGTGGCTGCGGAGAGACTCAAAACATTCAGAAACGGAGGTCATGGGCTGCTTGACCTAGGGGCTACAAAAAAGGACTGGAATTTAGGAAGAATGCGGCATTGAAGACTGCTCAAGCGAGTCTGAGTTGTCTTCAAGATCGTCTGCCTGCAAGGCTGCTAATTCCTCTGGGCTCAACGACTTAAGGCGCTCCTGCAGCACGGACTCTTGATACTCTTTGAGTTGTTGGTTGTAGGTCATTTTGTGGTTCCCCACCCGAAATAAATAGGTGAGAACCCAACCAATCAGCCCAACAACCAAAATCGCCTGGCTCCAGATGCCTGCAGTTTGCCTCTCTAGGCCAAACCCTTGCAACAGCAAGTAAGCTAAGCCTCCAACTAGAAAGACTCCCAAGCCAATCACCATTACATCAATGCGTCGCATGCCTCTCCTGGTGCTGAAGTATTAAGCTAAGCATCCTGACGTCTCTGGGGCCGAAAATTCACAAAAGGACTAATCAGTATCAGCCCTGGAAAGAAAAAGAAGACCAGGAAAAACATAAAGCCCCGTTCAATCGAGCCGGTATCATACCAACGAAGTTTTAGGTAATAAACGATCGCCAGGGGAACGAAGAGCAGATAAGCGCCGCTCAAGGCCAAGTAAAGTAGAGCAACAATCATAGGCTGGGGTAGAAACAGACCATCTAGCCCTAATATCTTACCGTCTTCTTAGAGACCCAAGCCGGGACTGGCTGATTTCTCTAAAGGTTAAGCTGCCTGGTTGCATTAATCCCCGCCAGAATGGTGCAATAATTAAGCACGGACTTCTCCTGTGTGCCAGCAGCGAGCTGTAACCAATGGGGGCGTGGCGGAATGGTAGACGCTGCGGACTTAAAATCCGTTGACTGTTAAAAGTCGTGAGGGTTCAAGTCCCTCTGCCCCCATCAACCTCTCTCAAGCTGACCCAACAAGCTCCATGAACTAAGGTTTGTTAGTTTGGTCTCCCTGGCTCCGCGATCGCCGTCGTCTGAGTTTTGAAACTAAGAATTTTGCATCCAGCCAAACCAGACCCGCTCCCATCACCTCAGAGAGGGTGCTGATCAATCGATACAGGGCTAGGGCGCTTAATAACACTCCTGGTGAAAGACTCTGGATCGCCTCGGTCGTATTCATCAGGGCAACGACAGTGGCCTCCAATACCCCAAGTCCTCCCGGCGCCCCAGGGGTGATAAAGCCTAATAGCCAACCCATGCTATAGACCCCTAGTAGGGTTGGCACCCCTGCAGGATCAACTGACCCTAAAGCTAGGATGGTTAAAATAAACCCGACTCCTCGCAGGCTAAGAAACCCAACTTCTGCCAACAAGGGGACCAGAGGATAATGCTTTAAACCCAGGGTAGAGATCGCTGGAGTATTTTCTTTACTGGCTCGCCAGCGAACCAGACGGTGAATGACGGGGTTGAGCACCCGGGGATGAACGGCAGTTAAGACTGCGATTAACCCCAGAATTTGAATCCCATCAGGACGGAAACTCACCAGGGCCACCAGCAAGGCCGCAGCCACCATCAGTAAGGGCTCCAGGATCACGCTTAAGGTGGCAGTGCCTAACGGAATCCCGCTGTTTTTGGCGGCCAGGGTCCGGGCATAGAAGTGCAGAATATTGCTGGGCAGATACTTTACCAAATTGGTCTGCAGATAAACCTGAATCGCCCAAACTCGGCTGACAGATTGATCTAAGACGGCCAAAATGGCTCCCCAGGCCCATCCTGCCCCCAGATGGGAGAGGAGAGTCACCCCCAGGGCGATCGCTAAACAAGCAACCCCGGAAGGCTCAATGCGAATTGCTGTGACTTCCTGCCAGTGGTTCTGCAGGGCCACCCCCAAAAAAATTAAGGTTGCCACCAGCACCACGATTCGCAAGTAAGGCTTAAAGCGAGACCAGAGCTGTTGCATCCATGAAGAAATTTGTGTAGAGGAGACCTAAAGAGGGAATGTGAGCTAGATTAGCAGAGTAAAGTTCGGGCTTTGCCAACAGAGTTTATTGCCTGAACTTAAACTTCCCAAATTTAGCAGAGGGTGAAGCCCGTGTGTATCTGCGTTAACTGCCACTACGTTGATCGTTGCACGACTTATCATGCCGTTGAAACCCAGCATCAGCAACCTCACCTGACTGAAACCCCCTATTTTGAGGCCGTAGAACCAACGATTAACGTTAACATCCGGCCCTGCGGTCAAGAAATTCAAATGGAGTGGGATGTGGTTGGCTGCCTAAGCTTTAAGCAGGAGACCGGGAAATGGGCCAAGCTGCGGCCGGGGGAACTTGTACCGGCTTAGCCTGAGCTGTGGATCAGCTGAAGACCTAATTCTGTGGTTGGAACCACAGAATTGCGTGAGTGTATTTGGGTGGTTTCGGTGGATTAGTGCTTTTTAATTTTCTTTAAAGTGCTTTTGAAACGTATCTAAATGTGATGCTGTAGCTTATTTCGAGCAGGGTACGAGGCAATAGTAGAATGCAGCATCTAAATTGGCAGCTCAAATCCTGGATTTCAAGGTCTTGGGGACACTCTTCGTTGAGGTTCCACTAGGCTCTAGTCAGAATGACAGACCCAACTTCTCAAATACGTTCTTAACCTGGACTGGCGCTGTTGGGGGGTTAGGCATCAGAACTAGTCGATTTAGACATCAGGGTAATAACAGTGACTTCAGGGGGACAATACAACCGCCCGGGAGGAAAGGTGCCCAAGCCCCGGTTAACGTAGAGATAGTTTTTGCCCACCTGGTGGAGGCCCTGAGCCCATTCCCAGTGCCGAACCACTTTAGGCCACTTTGCCTGTAAAAAAGGCACCCAAGGCCAAAGGGATTTAGGAATTAGATCGCGGGAGGCGTGAATCCAGGTGGGAACTGTCCCTAGACCTGGAATCACAACCTGTCCGCCGTGGGTATGTCCTGAAAGTTGCAGATCAACTCGCCAATCCTGTAATGGCTCGGCACTATCAGGA
>JBGTDP010000045.1:0-2215 GCA_041748255.1 Thermosynechococcaceae cyanobacterium
TCCCGGCGGTAGCGCAACAGGTCATGGGCCTGTCCCTCAATCAAGCCTTGATCGGTGGCCATTACCCCAGTCAGGACATTCACCCGAATAAACTCCGCCCCAACACAAGTGGCGATCGCTAGGGCACTGTGGGCATCATTGCGCAGCACGTTGATCCCAATCGGCAGCGGCACCAAGTTCATCACCCGCTGCACAATCAAGCTCATGGCACTGACCACGGCTGGATCAACCTGGTGCTTGGTAAAGGGGGCATCAAAAAAATTTTCAATGATGATCCCGTTGACCCCTCCAGCAGCGAGGGCAGCGGCTTCTTGCTCAGCTCTATCGATTACGGTGCTTAAACTGCCGCCCCAGCGAGGAGAAGTGGGCAAAGGCAAAAGATGGACAACACCAATAACTGGATTGGGAGTTTTAAATATTTGGTTTAAATCCACGTGTTCTTATGGGAATCAGCAGCCAGGTCAAAAAGAGCTAGGAATGCGCTTGGTTTTAACCAAGACATTTGAAATAACACTGATCAGACGACTTGCTTTACAGTATATAGTCTGAGGGTTCCCCTCGCAGATCAGGTTCTAGTCAGATTATTACTCTGACTGCCCTTAAAACTTTAGGCATTTCAGTGCTTGGGCTTAAATAAACCGTGGAAGCAGCCATTGGCCTCGGCAGCAATCTAGGAGATTCTAATCAGATTTTAGAGTCGGCGCTGGAGATTCTAGCCGCTGAGCCCGGCATTCAACTGGTGGCTCGATCCCATTGGTATCAAACGGTTGCCGTTGGCCCTCCTCAACCCGATTACCTGAATGGGTGTGCCCTGTTGCAGGTGTCTCTATCGCCCCCGGCATTACTCCAAGTTCTGATCAGGGTTGAAGCCCAGTTTGGGCGGGTGCGACGAGTCCGGTGGGGACCGCGATCGCTGGATTTAGATCTGCTCTGGTATGGCCAGTTGTGCTTAGAAACGCCGACCCTACAAATTCCCCATCCTCGGATGCGAGAGCGGGCTTTTGTCCTGGTTCCCTTAGCAGAGATTGCCCCAGATTGGATTGACCCAGTTTCCGGAAAAGCAATCGCTCAATTGGTTGAGACTATAGACTGGACAGGAATTCGTCAATGCTGATTCGGCCTCTCAGTTACCTCTATGCCAATTACCCCAGAACCCCCTGAAGTCCTGCAAAAAAAACTGTTTTACCAAAGCCGCAAGTTCAGCTTTGAAGTCAATCAACTGCGCCTGCCTAATGGATCTGAGGGAGACTGGTCCTGTGTGCGTCATCCGGGGGGAGCTGTTGCCGTGCCGGTCACAGCAGCCGGAGAGTTGGTGTTGTTGCGCCAGTATCGCTTTGCCGTCCAGGGCCGGATTCTGGAGTTTCCGGCCGGAACCATTGAAACTCAGGAAAGCCCAGCAGCCACAATTAAGCGAGAAATTTGTGAGGAAACCGGCTATCGAGCCCACCGCTGGCAAAAGCTAGGGGAATTTGTCCTGGCTCCGGGCTACTCGGACGAAGTTATCTATGTTTTCCTGGCCCAGGAGCTGGAACTGCTGGAAACTCCCCCAGCTCAAGACATCGACGAAGATATGGAAACAGTGTTAATGACCCCTGCTGATCTTGAAGCGGCGATTTTAGCTGGGGAACCCGTGGATGCCAAATCAATTGCTAGTTTTTTTCTGGCCCGTCCCCATCTCCAGGCGAGGGCCTAGTCAGCAGAAGAAAAGCAAATTAATCCAGGTCAATGAAGGGATTGCTTGACCGGAATTTGCACCCCAAAACAGCTCCCCTGGCCAAGGCTAGACTCCACGCTAATTTCTCCTTGATGGGCTTCAACAATACACCGGGACAGGTGCAAGCCTAGCCCACTGCCGGAAAGCCGATGTCGCCCCCGCCCAAAACGCTCGAATAATAAACTCTGGTCTTTAGGATCAATTCCCGGTCCGCTATCTTGAACTTCAAGCTTAATCCACCTGCCTGAAGGGCCTGAGACTGAACCTGGGTCTAGAGGATAAAGCCGAACTTCCACGCTCCCCTGATCCGTAAACTTGATCGCATTGCCGATCAAATTAGTAACCACCCGCCGCAATTCTAAGCGATCGCCCTCCACCGATGGAACGGAGTCAGTGATCTCCAAGACCAGTGACAATCCTTCCTCAGTTACCAGGGGCTCTAGCTCTTGAGCTACCTCTTCTATCACTTGAGATAGATCAACTGCTTGCAGATTTAGGGTT
>JBGTDP010000046.1:0-2463 GCA_041748255.1 Thermosynechococcaceae cyanobacterium
ATTAAAGACCTACGGTTTGATGAAACTCTTTACGCTTTTTGGGGAGAAAATCTAGAAGCCCTAACTGATTTTCAAGCGTTTATTCCCAATACAGACACCTACAACACTCGTAAATTAGGCGGTTCTTTAGTTCCTGGAATGATGGCGAGAGACTTTACCTTTACGTTGTAAAGCTCCTCCTCTAAATCAGCGATGACGCTCTTGCATGGCTTTGAAAGATATCATCATCAGGGTGAGAGCCGTAATTGGAATCACAAAGGCCCCCATGACCAGGCTAAAAATAGGCAAACTCTCGTGATTGGTCGTATCTAGGATCAAATAGGCGGTATAGACAGCGTAGTAGCCCAAAAACAGCAGCCCTTCCCAGCGGGTAATGACGTTGCCGGTAAAAAAGATCGGCAAACAAGCGATCGCCACGGCAATCATCACCGGCAAGTCCAGTCTCAGAGCCGCAGTAGAGACATTGATTCCCTCTGGGGTGACAATGCTGCTCAGCCCCAAGACAATTAAGATGTTAAAGATATTGCTGCCAATGGCATTTCCCACGGCAATATCTCGCTCACCCCGGATACTGGCAACCACAGAGGTGGCAAGTTCTGGCAGGGAGGTTCCAGCCGCCACAATTGTCAGGCCAATTACTAACTCACTGATTCCGACCGCCTCAGCGATCGCTATTGCTCCCTCAACTAGCCACTGGGAGCCTAAAATTAGCAATCCCATCCCAACGGCAATGTAGGCAAGATTAAGCAGCCATTGTTGAAGGGAGCGATTTTGCCGGGCTCCATACTCACGCAAGTACTCATCTTGAACTTCTACGTTCATTTCTTTACGGCTTTGATAGATTAAAAAGCCGGTATAGCTAATTCCCCCCAGCAGCAGCAACACGCCATCTGGTGTATTCAGAGTGCCATCCAGTCCTAAAATCAGGGTTAAAACCGACAGGCCGATCATAATTGGCACATCTAGCCGGACTAACTGCTGAGAGACAATTAGGGGGGCTACCAAAGCCGATAGCCCCAGAACCAGCAAAACGTTAAAAATGTTACTGCCGATCACATTCCCCAGGGCAATGTCCGCTTGCCCCGCCAAACTAGATTGAATCCCCACAACCAGTTCCGGGGCACTGGTGCCATAGGCAACCACTGTCAGCCCAATAATTAGGGGTGAGATGCCAACCATAGCAGCAGAACGAGATGCCCCCCTGACCAACAGCTCGGCCCCGATTACTAGCAGTGCCAGTCCTAAAACCAAAAAAACCAGCACTGCTATATCCATGGAATCCTCGTACGACCACTAATCAAAAGATTAGGATAAATTGTAGCCCCTTGATAATTAGCCGTTGCTTGAACCTTAGAACTTGAGAGCTATTTCAGCAGCCATTATCACCAATAGCAACAAAACCCATCTTTTAAAGTCCTAAAACGGTTGCCGCTTTATGACAATGCTGTTATATTTATTTACATAAAGTTACAAAGGGCAAACGATATGCGCTATACCCAAGATGAACAGGGCCTTCTAAATAATTTTGCCGTCGAGCCAACAGTTTACATGGCAGAATCTCCTTCCTCAGAGCAACAGCAGCGTTACGTTGTTCAAAGTCTGGCTGCAGCCCTGGCAATTGGTTTAACCGTTTTGGTCGCCTTTGTCGTTAGCTAGATCCTCTTAAAAGTATTGGGGTCTAGGGTTGGCAGTCTTAAAGGATGCTGACCCGTTTGAATGTGAGGCTGAAAGTGCAAAATTCTCATGGTTCGGGAGGTAAAAGTGGCTAAGCCCTATGAATGGATTTTGCTAATGATTGTTACCTTGATCAACACAGGGTTTATGGTTTTGGCCTATTCTCTTTCGTCTCTATAGAAAGTAGCCGCGAATCTTTCAATTCAAGTGACTTAGTGTGAATTCCAAAAGCCTGGCGAGTCGGCTTTGCATTGCTGCATTACAGGGTTTCACCTTCAACTCAAGCCATATAAACCTAGAGAAGGCATGTTTCTCGATAAACCTCGAGTAGACTAAGTAATCATCACTAGCCTACCAGCAGCGCCAAGTTTAATGAGTTCTCCCTCCCTGCTCAAAGGCCAAAAAGCCTTAGTAACCGGTGCCAATTCTGGGATTGGCGAAGCGATCGCTCGTTACCTAGCTAAGGCAGGGGCAACGGTTGTGATTAACTACCGTTCTCGGTCAGAAGCTGCCAACCAAATTGTAGATGAGATTAAGGCTGCAAATGGTGAAGCGATCGCCCTCCAAGCTGATGTCAGCAAAGAAGATGAGGTCAAGGCGATGTTCAGCGACATGTTTCAACAGCTGGGCACAATTGACATCCTTGTTAACAACGCTGGGCTGCAGAAGGATGCGTCCCTGACCCAGATGACCCTAGAGCAATGGAATCAGGTGATTGATGTTAACCTGACCGGTCAATTTCTCTGTGCTCGGGAGGCGGCCAAAGAGTTCCGCCGCCGGGGCGTCCAA
>JBGTDP010000047.1:0-4087 GCA_041748255.1 Thermosynechococcaceae cyanobacterium
CCATCCCCGCACGGTTGAGATTGCTCAAACCTTGCTCAAACAAAATTCCAAGCAACTCCCGCTGCTATTGTTACTGGCCCGGCATGGTCTCTATCTGCCTGAGATTAACGCTGTACTGGATCGGCTGGTCAAGGAATACCCTGGGCAACTTCAGCCCCAGGACTGGGAAGCGGTTGCCTTTGGCTATTGGGAAAAACAGGAGTATGGTAAGGCCGGTGCTGCCTATAGCCGCGCTCCCCAGACAGCCCTCAACGCCTATCGGGCCGGTCGGGGTCTGCAATTAGATCAGCAAAATCAGTTGGCGATCGCGGCCTATCAACGCTTGGTAGGGCAATTCCCCCAAACCCAGGAGGCTGCAACTGCTTGGCTGAAGCTGGCGGATCTGGCTGTGCAACCCGCTCAGGCGCTGCAGTTTCTCGATCAAGCCATTCAAGCCAGCACTCAAATTAACCGCCCCCAGCAAACGGGTGCCGCCCTGCTTGCCAAAGCCAAGCTTCTAGAACAGCAACAGCCCTCAGCGGCCACCCAAGTCCGGCAACAACTGCTGTCAGAGTATACCCACACCGATGCGGCTGCGGAGCTCCGCTGGCGCCTAGCAACGCAACGGGCTGCTGCCCAGGATTTTGCCCCCGCCAGAAAGTGGAGCTGGGAGATTACCCAGCAAAACCCTGAGAGTGAACTAGCCCCCCAGGCAACCTTTTGGGCTGGCAAGTGGGCGGAGCGCACGGGTCAAAAAACCAATGCCAAACAAGCCTTTAAGCAGGTGCTAAGACATTACCCGGAGTCTTACTATGCCTGGCGCGTGGCTTCTTTGTCCGGCTGGAAGGTTGGCAGCTTTACAACCGTACGTAAGCTTGATCCAACCCTGCTCCAACTGCCCCAGCGCCTGGAACTGCCCGCTGGCTCAAAAGCCCTGCGGGAGCTCTATCGCATTGGTCAAGATCAAGAAGCCTGGAGGCGCTGGCAGTGGGAGTTTAAATATCGCTCTGAGCCAACAGCAGCCCAGCAGCTCACCGATGGGCTACTGCGACTAGGAGCAGGTGATTACTTGGATGGCCTGTTTATGATCGCTAACCTTAAAGACCGCTCCCGCGAGGAGCCGGAGAGTGCCGCCCCCTACCAGACCTGGCAACAGCAACCGGGTTACTGGCAGGCCCTTTATCCATTGCCCTACATTGAAAACATTCAAAAATGGTCCCAGCAGCGATCGCTTAATCCTTTCCTGGTGACGGCCCTGATTCGTCAAGAATCTCGATTTGAACCGGAGATTCGTTCGGTTGTTGGGGCTACAGGCTTGATGCAGTTGATGCCGGAAACCGCTAGCTGGGTTGCCCCCCAAGTTAACCTAAAGCGCTATGCCCTCAACCAGCCCCAGGACAATCTCAATCTGGGCACCTGGTATTTGGACTACACCCACCGGACCTACGACAACAATTCACTGCTGGCGGTTGCCAGTTACAATGCTGGACCAGGGAACGTTGCTGAGTGGGTGCAAAAGGGGCCCACCGATCCAGATGAATTTGTCGAAGCAATTCCCTTTCCAGAAACCAAGGGATATGTCAAAGCCGTGTTTGAAAACTACTGGAACTATATGCGGCTCTATAATCCTGATATTGCCAAGCTTGTAGAGCAAAAGCTTTAGCTGCAGACTGCTTGCTCTGATTTAAAGTCGCCGCCTGTAGATGCCCCGTAAATCAGGCCGGACTCGGCGAGTTGCCTCCGGCTTAGAATCTTCTCCCTGAGAGTCATTCGGGCGCTGCAACCAGACAACTTTTGCCTCTGGGAAAAATGCCACTTCTCCCCCTAGCATCTTGATGTAAAGGGCTCCTTGCTTGGATTCTATATTTCTAACTGGCTGCCAGGTTTCCTGCCGTCCCGTGGGACCCCGGCTTAAAATCAGCAACTCTGTCAAAACCCCAGGACGGCTTTTGGAACCTCGTCCCCAGCAAACCCGCCAAAGTTCTTGAGCGCTGGTGTAGTAGGCTTGGTAGCCCTCAGGCACCGTTCGATACTCGTAGGTATAAAAGCTGTCTTTTTCTAGAGTGTGAATCGGGAAAAAACTCTGCCTGAGGAGGGCTTGATGAATCAGTTCCCAGTAGCTCGAATCTGCTCTGACCGTAGTAGGTTGGTTCTTTTCTGCCAGAATTGCGGTTGCCAGCAGTCCTTCCCTGCCCAACAGCTGCAGGGTCTGAAACACTGGCTCAACCCGTAAGTTGGGATTGGATAGCAATACAGATTCGTTCTGGATCAACCCATGAACAAAGGCTTCAATCAAGGCTAAATCATCAATTGGCGGATTGCTGTTGATGGGGGAATTATGGTTTGTTGACATTGTTCCAGCTTCAGAGTCAGACCTAATCTCCAGAACAGCTAGAGAATTAGCTTACGGCAGAGCCTGACGCTAACTGAAATTTTAGCCAAATTTTATTTTATAGGTAAAAAATCTTTTATTTCAGGAGCAATTTTGAAGGCGCTGGATAGAAGATTAGCAACCCTTGCTTGGATCTTGCTTGAGCTCCGTTTTCTGCTGCGGTGTAAGACTGCCGGTAGTGTATCCCGGCGGGAAAATCCCTAATCCTGGCTTGTTTCAGCGGAGATAGGAATTCTAGCGCTCCGCTTGAGAGTTGGAGCTTAGAACTACTAACTGGACAAATCTTTCACAGCACCTGCTGATTGAACTTTTTGTAACCAAATCAGCATCGCTGAGCCAATCAGGGTGACCTCGCCCCCAAGGATTTTAATCACCAGCCTGCCACGGGTACAAATAATTTCCTGCACCTTAGACCATTGGCCTTGATGTGAAATTAGCAGCTCCAGCTCAATCCCTGCTTGATCTGTGCGGTGACCATTGCCAATCCACCAGGTTCTCCAAAGTGCTATTGCCTTGGTGCAATTGAGTCGATACCCTGGCGGAGGCGTTTGGGATTGGTAGTTATAAAATCCTTCTCTGGCTGAGCTAGCAGTGGGAAAGAACTCCTGCTTGATCATTGCTTGATGAACCAGCTCCCCGTAGGGCGATCGCCCGTTGACTAAAACAGTGATGGGGTGCTGGGTTAGCTTGATCGTCGCGATGATACCCTCTGTTTTGCTTAGAAGTTGGTAGGTCTCAAACCCATCCTCTGCTCGCAAGTTGGGATTTGATAGCAGGACAGGCTGCCCGCAAACCAAGGCTTGAACAAAGCGTTCAATCAGAATCGGATCATCCAGGAAGGTTCTGGTTTTGGTCAGGCTAGAAGAATCTGCAATCGTCATTTGCCAGATGTTAAGGTAATTTCCTGCTCAACGCCAACCTGAGTCCAGGTGCAGCTAGGCTGGGGCTCAAGCAGATGCAAGTTGTTCAGAATGAGTTAGATATCTTCCCAGTTGGCTATGGTGGTTCTGTCTTGCAGCCACTGGGTTTGATTACAGGCAATATAACCCGACTTGACAAAAGGAATGTTGCCATTGTGGCATTTAATTTATTCTGGATAAACCAAGCTGAGGATATTTCAGTTTGCTAGTCCGGCAAGGAACATTAAGGACTATAGACTGAAGATTGTTTTTTGTCTCGATCATTTATACACTCCTGATAGGATGTCTAGATGACCTGCGGAGCGCTAGTTGCAGTCTATCGCTTAAATCTTTTCAGGTCTATGTCTTTTGGTTTAAAAACTCTAACCAAAGAATCTTAAGACTGCTAGAGATAAATTTCTCCTGGATTCTTTAATCTTTAACTTTGCTCAAGCATGGGCAATCTTTACTAAAGTTCTTATTAGTTTATTTGACTGAAAGTATGACGACTAAAAATGATAAATCTCCTGCCCTGAGCAGAGACGCCACACTGCTACTCAGGGGTCTAGTGGTTGGCAAAGTCCTGACTCTTTTAGTGGTTGGTGGACTTTTGTACTTGTGGCTAAAGCCCCGACCCTGGGTTTATAGCAGCGCTTCCTCACCGCAAGCAACCGGGATGGTGACCTCAAACTTTGGGGCAGTCCCTGATGTGCCCAGCGGTTCCTTTGACTATGGTGGTAGCGCTGCTTGGGCGCCGATCCGGCAGTTGGTAGATTCTCAGCTCCAGAGCGATCGCCCAGAGGTGCGGTTAAACTAC
>JBGTDP010000048.1:0-15424 GCA_041748255.1 Thermosynechococcaceae cyanobacterium
AATACCTGAGGACTGGATTCTGCAGGCCCAAAGAAGGAAGGAATAAACCCAAATCGCTGCTCAATTTCGGCTTTAATTTCGGCACTGGTGCGCTGTGCTAACACTGGTTTTTTCTTGCCGTGAAGAAGACTGCTTGATAAATAAAACTCAATCTATTTTGAAACTTTAAGGCATTATTCTAGCTTAACAATCGGGACCCACAAGTCGCGAAGGGTGGATTAGAAAATGGTTTTAATCATCAGCTACTGTCGGCGATCGAGGGTGCGGTACTGAATTGCTTCGGCAATGTGGTGGGTTTTAAGGTCGGCATCTCCAGCTAAGTCGGCAATGGTCCGTCCAACTTTGAGAATTCGATCGGTTCCCCGGGCTGAGAGTCCCAACTTGGCAATAGCTGCCTCTAGGAGTTTACGAGTGCCCTGGTCTAACTGACACCACTGCCGCAGGTGGCGGCTCTGCATTTGGGCATTACAGCCTAAATCCGGTTCAGCCTGAAATCGGGCTTGGGCGCGATCGCTGGCAGCCTGAACTCGTTCTCTAACCGGGGCGGAGGCTTCTCCAAGCGGCTGCTGGGTCATTTCTGTTGGCTTTAGGCGATTAACTGCCACCTGCAAATCAATCCGATCCATCAGCGGACCTGAGAGCTTGGCCCAGTATTGCTCCCGCTGCCGGGAGGAGCAGGTACAGGGTTGAATTGGATCGGCAAAATAACCGCAGGGGCAAGGGTTGGTACTGGCAACTAGGGTAAACTGAGCCGGAAAGATAACCGACTGACGGGTGCGGGAAATCGTCACCTGACCATCTTCTAGCGGTTGACGCAGGTATTCCAGCACCTCTCGCTTAAATTCCGTCAGCTCGTCGAGAAAAAGGATCCCGTGATGGGCTAAAGAAATCTCTCCCGGTCGCGGGAAACTGCCGCCGCCGACCAGGGCTGGCCCAGAGGCTGAGTGGTGAGGGCTGCGAAACGGACGCTCCTGCAGGAACCCCCCCCGATCTTTAAGCAGTCCGGCCACGGAGTAAACTTTCGTCACTTCTAAGGCTTCCGGAAAAGCCAGGGGAGGTAAGATGCTTGGGAGTCTCCGGGCCAGCATGGTTTTGCCACTGCCGGGGGGACCGACAAAGATCAGATTATGCCCTCCGGCTGCGGCAATTTCTAAAGCCCGCCGGGCGTGGGCTTGGCCTTTGACATCCTGGAGATCCGGTGTAGTTTGCTGGCCTGGGCTGACCTCAACTAAACTTCTGGTAACCGGCTTAAAACCAGCTGGGTTATCTAAAAATTCTCTGACTGCCGACACATGCTCAAAGCCATAGACCGATAATCCTTCAACCACTGCTGCTTCTTTGGCATTGGCAGCCGGTAAAACTAGGCCAGAAAACCCCAGTTGCTTGGCTGCTGCAGCGATCGCCAGCACACCACTCACTGGCCGCAGACTTCCATCTAATGACAATTCTCCTAGAAACAATAGGTTCTCTAGAAATTGAGTTTTTACCTGCTCTGAGGCCGCTAGCACCCCAATCCCAATCGGCAGGTCAAAGCTGGGACCTTCTTTGCGCAGATCCGCTGGGGTAAGGTTAATCACAATCTTCCGCATCGGAAAGGCATAGCCAGCGTTTTTCAAGGCGGCGCGCACGCGCTCCTTAGATTCCTGGATCGCGGTGTCCGGTAAGCCCACAACAACTATCCCTGGCAGCCCCCCTGAGATATCAACCTCAACCCCCACCTTTACCGCCTCAATGCCAATCAATGAGGCACTCCAAACTCTTGCTAGCATGCGCTTCCCCCTGAGCAATCTAATCTCAATTCTTAGCATGCCCTGATCTAGGCAATAAAACGACCCCTTGCCCGTACCTGAGAATATCCACAAAAAAACCCCCAGATGGGGGTCTTTAAAGTTCATTTAAGCGGGGTTTTAGCTAAGGGCTGCCCGAGAGCGATCGTAGGTTGACCGGAAACTGGGGTGAACTTTTCCCTGGATGTGGTTCCAGTATTTCGTTGCCTCTGGGCCTAACCCGACCTCAGCCGCAGCTCGACCCAGGAGGGATTGCTGGCGGTTCTTGATCCAGTTATGGTGGGCCATCATCAAAGCGCGGGCTTGCTCCTGAGCTGAAGCCGACACTGAGGCTGGCTTGACCTGGGTTCTGGAGACTGTCTCGGCGACTGGAGCCACCGCTTCCGCAGCAGTTTCAGTCTGACCCGTTTGATAGGCAACTCCCCGATATCTCAAGTCTAGGTTGGTCTGTAAAACAGGAGCTTTTTTGGGCTTTCTAGAGCGCCACTCCAAGCCCCGATAGTTGCCGACAGCGGCTTCTTCAATCATTTCAACTGGCGCTGGATTATAGTCGTAGCTGACACCGCGATATATAAGTTTCATGGATTCGCCTCCGAGATAAATGGTTTAGGGTGAGGCGCGTTCCTTCGGGATAATTCCCTACTTCCGTCTCTTTTTAAGATTTTTTAAACCCCGAAAGCTCTTAAAGAGATGAACGTAATATTTGTTTCTGTATCTATTTTTACCGTTTTAGACTCTATTTGTCAAATATAAATTTAATTAATCAAATGACTATGAGCTATAAGTCATGCTTTTAACATGGTTTCCAGCCCCTAGCCATAGCAACTGTAAACTTTTAGGGTGAACCTGGCGTTAATCTACACAGACTTTTAACCTATGCCCCCAGAGAGTGTGATTGGTGAGACCGCGATCGACACAAATTTAAAGCAATTTCTGCTTGTTCTTTCGGTTTCTTTAAGTGTGGCGACCCTGCCCCAAATCTTTAGCTGGTTTCGCCAAATCCCCTACACTTTGCTGCTGGTAATCGTCGGGCTAGGGTTGGCCCTGATAGATGTGCGGCTGGTAAATCTTTCTCCCGCTTTGATTTTGTCTATCTTTTTACCGCCGCTGCTATTTGAAGCAGCCTGGAACTTGAAATGGTCTAACCTCAAGCAGGATTTAGCCCCGATTACGCTCTATGCAATTCTAGGGGTGGTGCTGTCTATTGCCGGGGTTACCCTGGGGCTAAATCAACTCGCAGGCGTTTCTCTGACAACGGCTTTACTGGTGGGGGCCAGTCTCTCAGCAACGGACCCAGTTTCAGTGATTGCGTTGTTTCGAGAGCTGGGGGCTGGCAAACGTCTAACAACCTTAATGGAGGGAGAAAGCTTGTTTAACGACGGCATGGCTGTCGTTGCCTTTAGCTTCTTGGTTGGTCTACCTCTGGGAATAACAGCCTTTGACCCCCAGTCAATCTTAGCTAGCTTTTTTACGGTAGTTGGGATTGGAATTGGCATGGGCGGCTTAATCGGGTTTGGGATTTCCTACCTGACCCAGCGGTTTGACTTACCCCTGGTGGAACAGTCTCTCACCCTGGTTTCAGCCTATGGCACCTATTTGCTAACTGAGGATCTCGGCGGATCTGGCGTGATTGGGGTGGTAACCACAGGATTGATTCTTGGTAATTTTGGCTCCCGAATTGGGATGAACCCGCGCACCCGCCTGATTGTGACTGAGTTTTGGGACTTCTTAGCGTTTTTTGTTAACTCAATTGTGTTTCTGCTGATTGGCGATCAGATTCGGTTTGCGGTTCTGGGAGAAAATCTAGGCACGATTGGGGTGACGATCGCCGCGATGATCTTGACCCGAGCGATCGCCATTTATAGCCTCGGGGGCTTCAGCAATTGGGCGATTAAGTCAGAAATCACCCTGCAGGATCAAACCGTCTTGTGGTGGGGTGGTCTGCGGGGGTCTGTCTCGATTGCCTTGGCGTTAAGTGTGCCGATTGGCCTGAGCGGGCGAGAAGAAATTATTGCCACGGTGTTTGGCGTCGTTCTGTTTACCCTCCTAGTCCAAGGACTAACGATCAAACCCCTACTGAAACGCTTAAATCTGCTAGGAGAGCAGATGCAGCGACAGGCATATTTAGAAGCGATCGCCCGTCGAGCTGCCATGAATCGAGTTTTGAAGCACTTAGAAGCAGATGAGCGCCCTGAGGTAGAACCAGAATTTTATCGGTATCAAGCAGCCCTGGTTCGGGGCCAGTTAGAGCGGATTGCAGATGAAATTCATCAGCTGCAAAACCAGTACCCACAACTGCGAACCTTTCAGGTGGAACAACTGCGGGAAGAACTTTTGGGAATTGAAGCCGATACCTATGCTGAGTTTGTTCGGGCTGGGCGCTTGAGCAGTGAACTGGCTCCGTTTATGCCAGAACTCCTCATAGAAAGCAAGGACAGTCTCTAGGGGTAAAGTGAATTTTAGAACCCTTCTAGCTTTCAGCCACCAGTGGCTCTAACCAATCTTGAAACTGGGTGCGGCTAAAGACTTGAGCGCGGCGGTGACTCCCAAACCGGACCAAACTAGGGAGACCATGTTTTTGGATTCGTTCTTTAAGCCAAGAGCCAACCCCTTGCCGCTCCTGGGGCATCATTTCGGACTGAAAAGACCCATACATAAGAACCAGGAGGTTATGATTTTGCAGCGGGGCATCCTGTTCTATAAGTCTGGGCAAGTTGGTTCTGGAATCTGCTTGATTGTCTGGGCAACGATGGTTTCGTTGAGATGAAGATCGGGATTTTGAAGATTTACCACGCATAAATTTTTTTAACAGTAATAGGCTTTGCCGGACTCTCCAAGGGTGCTAATTAAGAAGCCAAGAGTTGAACATCGCGAACTCCTGTTGCCCAGTGAAGGCAAATCGCCTCCGGCTATCTTGATAATAATGATTTTTTTATAAAGGGACAAATTTAAGCATTTTTAGAGCCAAAGATAAGCATACCGATGACTCTGATCTCAAGCTTGATAAACCAAAGTTTGTCACAATGAAGCTAGATCTTGGTTCATATTTAGTTACAAAGCATGGAGTCTAATGCTTCTCAGTCAACCTCGCAACTGCCACTAGCCACCCCTGAGATTGTTCAGAGTCAAGCTACCCAACACACCTGGACCTGGCAAGGCTTTTCAATTGGCTATCATGCCATGGGCAACCAAGGCCCGGCAGTGGTTTTAGTCCACGGATTTGGGGCTTCTAGCTATCACTGGCGCAAAAATATACCGGTGCTGGGGCAGGATTGTCGGGTCTATGCGATTGATTTGATTGGATTTGGGGCTTCGGCAAAACCCAAGCCAGGGCCGCTACTACAAGGAAAACAAGTTGAATATACCTTTGAAACCTGGGGCCAGCAGATTGCCGACTTCTGCCGATTGGTGGTAGGAGAGCCAGTGTTTTTAGTGGGTAATTCGATTGGCTGTATTGCAGCAATGCAAGCGGCTGTTGAGTTGCCCCAAACCCAGGTTATGGGAATGGTTTTGCTTAACTGTTCTCTGCGGTTGCTCCACGATCGCAAGCGAGCCACTCTACCTTGGCACCGCCGGATCGGAGCCCCCCTGGTGCAGCAGATCCTTAGCTTTAAGCCGGTGGGTCAATTGTTTTTCCGGCAATTAGCAAACCCAAAGACAGTCCGCAAAATTTTGAGCCAAGCCTACCAGCACCCAGAGATGGTCACCGATGAGTTGGTGGATTTGCTCCTGGCACCGGCAAAGGACCCAGGGGCAGTGGATGTCTTTTTGGCCTTTACTCGCTATTCTCAAGGACCACTGCCTGAGGATTTACTTCCCAAGTTAGCCGGTCCGGTGCTGCTGCTATGGGGAACAGCAGATCCCTGGGAACCCTTTACCTTAGGGGCAGAGCTCTCAGAGTTTGATTGCGTTGAAGATTTCATTCCCCTTGATGGTCTGGGCCACTGTCCCCAGGATGAAGCACCAGAGGTGGTTAACCCGATTATCAGGGACTGGATTTTGGCGCAGGTGGCAAACCAAACTGCTGTCTAAGGCTGTAAGTCTCAAGCTGTTTCTTGAAACTCTTCTTTCCCATCAGTGGAGGTTAAGACCCTTCCAGAAATACTGATTGGCTGAAACGACTCCAATTTGTCGGCCAAGCCCAAGCTTGAAAATGATGGAATTAAGGTTTTAGCTTATCCACAGCTTTGGTAGCTTTAGAGATCTTGGCTTGGCGTCACCCATTCAGGGCAAAACTTAGGCTGGAACTATTGACTCGGAGTCGCAGCTTCTGCCTCGCTGAGACTCTTAACCGAGAGGGCCAATAGCCTACCGACAGCGATCGCTACCAGGGCAATCATGGCAAATACAACCGGGACAGCAATGTGATAGGTGAGACCATCTAGATCAACGACCCGAGACCAAAGCGCTGACCAAAAGTTCTGAGATGTCATCAGGGACCACCAAGTTATTCAGGGGAATTTGAATATCCCGATAGTCTCAATTTAGGGACACTGCGTCTGTATCAAATTGCACGGGGATTGTTCCTAACGGTCAGGCCATGATCACGGCAACCCAAGGTCGGGTAGCCAGTGACCCCAACGGCGAAGGGATTGATTTAGGTTCCGAGCCATCTGAATGTGGGGTTCGTCTGTCTCAACGGGTAAGATGGCAGCCTGGTGGCCTTGGGCAAAGCGCTTAATCACCTGATTGGCTGCTTCTAAGCCAGTAACATAGGCTTTTTCCTGAGACCAGGACCCATGGCGGTTGATAATCCAGTCCCCACTCATAAACACATTCTCAAAACTGGTTGTTACCGGGAGCAGAGACTGATAGCTCCCAGGGGCAAAGTGAGTCACCCCCCGAGGAACTCGGATCACGCTGCTGTCAATCACCTTTGCCTGTCGAAAGGCCGGAATACAGGTGGCTAGATCCCGCTGGGTCAAGGCGACAATTTCTTTATCACTCAGCGGTAGCAGTTGGTTGGCGTGATAAAAATCTGCCTCTATGACCGAGCCTGGCTGATTTAAATACTCGTCGTGGAGAGCATTTAAATTAAAAAAGGTCCAGCCGGTGGTGGGGTGAAACCCAAAACAAGCATTAGAGGGGCGGGGGACTGGAACCCGCCGATCAAACCACAGCCGCGTTGCTAGAACATCAATGGCTCCTAGATTCATCAGGTTCCGAAATTCTGGACGGGCTTGCAGACTAGGGCTCTCTTGGACAATCTTTTGCATCCCGCTGACCCCCACAGCAAAGATCACTGCATCTGCCTCAAACACCGCTTGATCACAGACAATCCCTGTGGCCCGTCCCCGACTATCCAAAACCAAATCATTGACCCGGTGGTTGGTCAGCACCTGCCCCCCAGCTTTTTCGATCTGATCAATCCAGGGCTGAAAGATTTTTTCTCCCACGGTTCCCCGACACCAAACCACATCAAAATCCGGTTGATGGGCCAGGATGAAGTAATAAAGCATGCCCAAAGCAGCGGCGGCAGAGCACTGTTCGCCAGGGGCAAACAAACCCACCAGCAGCATCGGCTCAAAGGCATCGCGGTAAAGTCGGGCAGACACCCCAAAATCTTTAAATAGCTCGCGAGCCGTAACCGGGTCGTAGCGTCGCCAGGCGGCATCCGAATTGTCAAAGTCAATCATTGCGTAGAGCAGCGGTAAAGCCGAGAGGCGATCCACCAAAGGCAACCGTTCAAACTGTGTGTAGAGAAAGGTTCCCAAAGGCGTCGGCAGCCGGGGTAAGTCTTGAAAGATCGGAGACGTTACTTCCAGCCCGGCGGGAGAATACTGACAGGAGCGGGTAAAGGGGGTAAAGGGTTTCAACCCTAATTTTTTAACCAGTGAAAAAATATTCCGATAGGGATACCAGAAGCCATGAATGCCGCCCTCCACAGAGCGTCCGGCGGCCGTCTTCCAGCCAGCAACCAAGCCTCCAGGATGGGACCCTGCTTCTAGGAGCGTCACCCGGTAACCTTGCTGAGCTAGATGATAGGTGGCCGCTAACCCTGCCCAACCTGCTCCGACGACTACAACCCGAGGAGCCCATGACGTTGGTGACATTTTTTCTACCTGTGAGCAATCTTTAAACCTAGCTAGGACATCGGTTCCTTAGCAAGCGATGGATGCAGATGATCTAAGCCTGCTTTGACCCACTGCAAACACTTAGTCTCAGTGTCAAAGAGCTTAGGGGCGGCAATATTCGTTAGTTTTTTCGGCGGGTAATGGTCGTAGAAATATTTCCCCGCCGCTTGATTGAGAATAATTAAGTGATCTCGATAGGTATACCGTTGCTGAAAACGGTCAACGCCACTCGCTTGGTTAACCGTCTGATCTAAGTGTTCTTTGGCAATTTCAACAATAGCGTCGATCTCGCTAGCAAACAGACCAGCCGGGTTTTCAGCTTTATGAAAGGGGGTTTGATGCCCTAGATCAGATAAGAGTTGATAGGAGCACAGAAGCTGATTGGCCACGATACCAAACACAAATGGGATAATAAGATGACCTTGATAGGAAACTGATTTTTCATAAAGGAATCGTTCCATTTTAATTTCCCTTTAGTTCCCAAGGTGGCCTGAAAATATTTTGCTTTGGGCACCCAACGTTGGTCTCAATCAATATATCTATTTTTACCTGCTTCAGCTGATCTTAATGACCTGGTTAGGACCAATGCAGATCCAGTACTCGGTTCATACCCCCAATCAATTTATTCGAACTCACCTGGCTCAACTGCTCCCAAGTTGGAAGGCGCCGGTTGTTTCAGTTCTGGTTGTTTTGCAGGAGTGCCAGTTTGCCTTACTAGATAAAACATTAGAAACGGAGCGGCATAAACAGGAACTGCGATCGCGGTTTTTAACTCTGGGATCTTATATTGCTGACAAACTTCACCAACGGGGCTATTTGGCAGATTTATTTGATCCGCAAACCGGTGCCCCAATCACATCCCAACCAGGGCCGTTAAAGTTAGATGACGTCGCTGTGGTTCAAGCGTCTCTAGATTATCCTCTCACCGATCAGGGTGGCTGTGCGGTGATTGAGCATCCGGACTGGGGGAGTGCGGTTTATCCCTCAATTTTGATTTCATCTGCAGCCATTGAAGTCCTGGCAGAGGTTGTCAGTCCAATCAGCTCGACCGGCGGACCCTTGGTCCTCAAACAATCCTTGGCCACATAAGTTAAGATAGATAATCTTTTAGATCTTAGGTAAAACAAGCAGATTGGCTTTAAGTCTTAGATAATTGAATTAAGTAGAAGTGCTTTGCCAATCTCTCAGGATCAATCAGGATTAATCAGGATCGGCCAAGGTTAAGATTTGAAAGTATTTAAGCTAACACCGTTGTTGTTCTAGGGCGTGAGTGTGTTTTATCGACCTGCTGTCGTTTCTTTGCTTGTGGTTCTTGGCTTCGGAAGTCTGGTTCCCCCTGGCTTTAGCCAGGCGCTTGTTCCCCATACCGTTCAGCTTGACTCCGACCAGTTAGAGCGGCAGGGGTTGACTTTGGCCCAAGAAGCGCTGCAGTTGGCTCAATTTCAGCAATTTGAACCGGCGATCGCCAGAGCAGAACTGGCAACCCAGCTAGTCCCTAGGCGCTCAGAAGCTTGGGCCTTATTGGGAGGACTTTACTTGCAGGTGGGGGAACCTGATAAGGGCATTGCCACCTTAGAGCGAGCCCGAGCCCTAAATCCTAAAAGTGCTGGCGTTTTGTTTGGTCTGGGATCGGCCTATTTTCAAAAAGAAAACTACCCAGCAGCGGTGAAGGTTCTGCGTCAGGGATTGGCACTCAAGCCTAAATCACCGGAGGCTTTATTTGATTTAGGTAATGCTTATTACCTGCTGGGCCAATATCGGGATGCCCTGACTCAGTATGAAAATGCCGCTAAGCAAGACAAAAGATTCTGGCCGGCGCTGACTAATATTGGTCTGGTCCGCTATGAAACCGGCGCCAAAGAGCAGGCAATTCAGAAATGGCAAGCTGCGGCTGCGATTGATCAAAAGGCCAGCGAACCCAGGCTGGCGCTGGCTGTGGCTTTGTATAGCCAAGGACGCCAGGATCAAGCCTTTACCCTGGCTGAGCAAGCCTTGAAGTTAGATGGGCGTTACGCAGATCTTGAGTTTCTAAAAGAAAACCTTTGGGGCAAGCAGCTATTGAGCGATGCCCAGAAACTGCTCTCAACCCCAAAAGTTAGGGCCACGATCGCTCAAATTGAAGCCCAAGATCCAGTTCCGACGGTACCCCCACAATAGAAGCCTGGTGAGGGATGCCTTCTCTTGCGGTGCCCCCAGGAATGCAGGGCCAGGAATGAAAGCAAAGTTTATCGGCCTCAGCCCCCTGAGGATTATCTAAGAGAACGATTCTGGATCCTTGGACTGTGAACGACTCGTTAATCCCCCCTGAACCATTTGCCCCTAGGGTTGCGCCATCCCAGAACAGTGCTCCGTTTGCTGGGGCCAGGGTTCGATTGGCCTGTGAGGATGACCTGCTAGAGCTGGCAGGGTTGTTGACCAGCAGTTTTCACCCGGAAGATTCCTGGTTGGGTTGGTTGGCGCCAGTGCTTAAGCTGGGCCTTTATCAGGATTTGCGGGGGCGATTATTATCAAAAGCTGCGAACACTGCCTGCTTAGTGGCCGTTCATCAGGGGACGGCTCAGCTAATTGCGCCTCAGCTGGTAGGCACCGTCGAAGTTGCCTTAAAGTCTTCTTTGCCCTGGCAACCTTTCTTATTTCGCTATCCCTACATTTCAAATCTGGCGGTTGTTGGCCAGTTTCGACGCCAAGGGATTGGTCGCCAACTGTTACTGGCCTGTGAGCGCCCGGTGCGAGAGTGGGGCTATAAGCACCTCTATCTACACGTTTTAGAAACGAACCAGCCTGCCCAGCAACTTTATGCTCAGGTGGGTTATCAGGTAGAAAAAATTGAGTCTAACTGGCTGGGTTCAATGGTCGGAGCTCCTCGACGGCTGCTATTGTGCAAGCACCTCCAGTAAAGTCAGTTAAGGTCTAGTTTGGGTTGATGCCAGGGACAGTAGGTTTTGACCCCCGCGATCGCCACAATTTTTGTAAACTCTGCCGTCTCCTTAAGCTCATTGGCTGCTAGCCCTGGAAATACCCTGGGCAAAATACTGGCCACAACTCTGTCTCGTCTAACTTGAGAGCCAGCATTGTAAATGCTGCAAGTCCTTTGGGCAATGTCTCGCTTTTGGGCTGCTGAGACCAGATAGTTATATTTTTCAATCGGAGGCCCTGCTTGAAAGGACTGATTGGCAACTTGTGTAAAAAAATTAATATCGGCTTGGGTATATTGCTGACTGGCTACTGGTAAGACCAAAGCTTGCGTGATCGCAACCACGGTCAAGGGCACCAAATATCTCATTACTAATCCCTACTTAATCAGCAGTTTAAGATCAGGCAGCTTGGGAAGTTGAATCTGCTGCTTTGCAACTCCCTTGAATTAGAACCTTGGCAAAATTTAAGTTCTTGCAGTCATAAAACTTACATCTGCTAAAGAATCAATTCAAGTGGTTTAGGAGGCAAGTTGTTCAATGCCTTTTTGAATCCGTCGGGTAACCGTAATTGGGCTGACGCCAGCACGTTTAGCCACCTCTTGCCGAGAAAGCTGCTGGAGATAAACGGACTCAATCATTTCCCGAGTTTTGGCCTCTAACGTGCCAAGGGCCTGCTGTAGCTCCATTCTATCTTCTTCACAATTTTGTTGGGCCTGGTAATGGCTATCCAGGAGGGTATCGCCTAAGGTCATGGTTGAGTCAGACTGATAAACCGTGGCATCTAAACTCAGGGGGGCTCGATTTTTGGCCGCTAGCTTCACTGACTGCCACTCGTGAATCGGGACGTTGAGCTTACTGGCGATTTCCTGCTCACTGGGCTGGCGACCGAGGTCTTCAATTAGCACCTGGCGAACTTTTTGGGCATCTTTGTTTAATTGCTGCCAGCGACGGGGAATCTTAACACTATTAGCGCGATCGCGGAGGAAGTGAAGCATCTCCCCTCGAATGTAGGGGACTGCAAAGGAACTAAATGCACATCCCTGGGACGGATCAAACCGTTCAATCGCTGAGATTAATCCCAGGCAACCAATTTGCTCTAGGTCTTCATAGGGTTCTGCGCACTGGTGGCAGATCCGATGAGCCACTTTACGCACCAAACCCATATTTAGTTGCACCAATTGATTACGAACTCGAACGGAAGGTTGGTGTTGGTAAGAAACCAACAGTTCCATGATCTTGGTTGGAAGGGAAGTCTGAGTAGCCATTGCTGAATGATTAAATTGACTATAAAATCATTCTCTTGAGATCCAAACTTCTACACCATCGTTAATCCACGGGACTTTAGGGAAAAACTCGACCGACAAATTGTCATGCTCTCCGCATATATACGGAATACATACAGAACGTGATCAAAAGCAGATCGGCGGACCCCCTGATTTTTCGGCATTCTAAGTAAAATATAGAAATAGCTAACTTTTTAGATTTTGTTCAAGTCAATTAAACTTGTTTTGTTGCCAATTTTATTTTGTTACCAATAAGGAAGATCTCATGAGTAATATCAGTAACTTCCGCCAGGCGATTCGCGAAGCCAAGCAGCAAGCGCTGGTGGGTCCCAATGTGATTACCAATGCCCTTCCCTTTGTCGGTGGAGGGCTGATGCTAACCGCCGCAGGCACCTATGGGGGCTTAAGGGTTTTAGAGGCCAACCCTGGTTTGTTTTTTCCCACCTTTATCGGCGCCCTGGTGCTGGAACTGGTGCTGTTTTTTGTCGCTCGCGGTGTGGCTGAAAAAGGCAACAACAGCACCGCTCTCCCCCTGCTGGCCACCTACAGCTTGCTATCGGGGTATACCCTCAGCGGTTTGGTTTCCATGGCTTTGGATACCCCTGGGGTTGGCATTAGTGGGATTGGGTTTGCGGCCTTGGGGTGTGGGGTAACCTTTATCGCTGCCCGTCAAATTGGCTCCAATCTCTCGGATCAAGATGGTCTGGCCCTGGCCCAAACCGTTAAGCTCGGGGTAATTGCCCTGCTAGTGGTCCTGGTGGGTCAACTTTTATTTGCCCTGGGTGGGGTTCACACGCCCACCTGGCTAGAAATTGGCATCTCTGGGATTGGCGTTGCCTTGTTTGCTGGGGTCGCGGTTGTTGATTTTTATATTCTGCCTCGCACCTATCGGGATGAACAGTATCTGCCTGCAGCGTTGTCAATGTACTTGACCTACATCAACCTGTTTATCTTTATCTTGCGGTTGCTGATTGCGATTAATGGGCGCGACTAAGCCTCTTAGGAGTACTATTTCATCGCTGTGATAAAAGCTGTAGGGGCCTAGGAACTGCAGCTTCTATGGGGCCAGCTGATCTGGGCTGAAGCTTGCTAGGATCTAAAGGGCGTTTATTTAGGGTGAAACGTGGTTGTTAAGCCAGAATGGCTCCGGGTCAAGGCTCCGCAATGGGAGCGGGTCGGTCAGGTTAAAGAGGTTTTACGGGATCTGGCCCTAAATACTGTCTGCGAAGAAGCCTCCTGCCCAAATATTGGGGAGTGCTTTGATCGCGGCACCGCCACCTTTTTGATTATGGGACCGGCCTGTACGCGAGCCTGTCCCTACTGTGACATTGACTTTGAGAAACAGCCCCAGGCCCTTGACCCAACTGAACCCCCGCGTTTAGCTGAGGCGGTTCGCCGTATGGGCTTAAACCATGTGGTAATTACCTCGGTGAATCGAGATGACTTGCCAGACGGGGGAGCTTCGCAGTTTGTGCAGTGTATCCATCAGATCCGCAGAATCTCACCCCAAACAACTATTGAAGTTTTAATTCCGGATTTGTGTGGCAACTGGCAGGCGTTGGCAATCATTTTGCAGGCCCAGCCAGAGGTAGTGAACCACAATATCGAAACTATTCCCCGCCTGTATCGGCGGGTGCGGCCCCAGGGAGATTACCAGCGCAGCTTGGAGCTATTGGCGCGATCGCGGCAGCAAGCCCCCTGGGTATACACCAAGTCTGGGTTAATGGTGGGCCTGGGGGAAACCGATGCTGAGATCCGGGCAGTGATGGCGGACCTGCGGCGGGTGGGGTGTGACATTTTGACGATTGGGCAATACCTGCAGCCAACCCCAAAACACTTGAATGTACAGACTTTTGTGCCTCCGGCTGAGTTTGCGGCCTGGCAAGAGGCTGGGGAGTCGCTGGGGTTTTTGCAAGTTGTTGCTTCCCCGTTGACGCGAAGTTCCTACCATGCTGAGCAGGTCAGGCAGCTGATGGCGCAGTTTCCTCGACCTAAACCTACAGAAGGGGTTTTAAGCTCCTAGCTCGATCCTAGGCTGAGAATTAACATGCCTTAGATTCAAGCGCCTGGGGAAGGAGTCGCACCTTTACTCCACTGAGCTAGTCAGGGAATAGAATGGGGCCTCTGACTGGAAGCTAAAAATGGCTCACCCTTGCTTTGGTTTTCCACATCCTTATCCCAACGTCGGGGATTGTTTGCAATATATTGGCGAATAGTGTCCAAGGCCCGTTGATCTCGGACGATTCTTTAAGCGGAGTGGAATTTACCCCTTTGCGATCAGAAGGCATATAAACTCATGGTGGTGGATGACGACCCAGCAATGCCTCCTCTGATCGAATCGCCAGCATGGTAGGTCGATTCAAGTCAAGTGATTGCACCATTGCTCGACCCAGAGCCGACAAACCGATGACCTGTACCCCGTCCCAAGCAAAGTGCTCTTTCCATAGCTGTTGACGAGGATTAAAAAAAGAAACAGCCTCACCGGTTTCTAAATCTTTAATTTGTTGGCGTGCCCCCTTACGAAGAGAACAAGAAACGCAGGCAAGTGCTAAGTTCTCGGAAATTGTTTCGCCATTTGCCATCACTGGAACAATATGATCAACATGGAAAGTAGCAACCTGTCTATCTTGAGATATTCCGCAGTACTCACAGCGGTTATTAGCCCTTTGAATTACCAGTCGGCGTAGAGAAACTGGAATTGCTGGCATCTAGACTTGCTTCACACCTGTCTAGCGCGCGATCGCAATAAAGATAAAAATTCTGCTAGCTCAACCAGCCCCTCTGCTTCCTGGCGTTCTGCCTGAGACAAATCATGTCCTTGATCTTGACGATCCAATAGAAATTGCAAGCGTGCTTGAACTGCTTGAGGGAGCTGGAATCGGGTTAATTCAACTGGAATCTCTATCAATTCAGGCATAGTAAAGAATGATTAGCTCAATCAATAGTTTGCTACAGGTTTAGTATAGATGAAAGGTTTGGTGGTAGGGACATCACTGTAAGCCGCTTTCTGCTGTCATTGTGAAGAGTAGAAATTGCTTTGCCCTTACGGGTCTGGCAATGACGTGATCAGTTTTGGTTTGCCGTGTTTGAAATGATCCCTAGCTCCCTAAGTCTGGTGTGGATTAATCCTTTGCCCCCCTAGCCCCCCAAGCTTGGGGGGAAATAGAGATTGTTAAATGTCAAGGCCGTAGTGGTGACGTGACAGTCAGTTGTCGTGATGAGTGACATTTGGTAGAGACTACAAAGACTCATCGTGAGACTCATCGAACAGAAGTATTGGGTGATATCAGCGTCAGACGACAGCCAGTGATCAAAATGACACTGCGTGATCAGTTAAAGAAATCGGGTGCATGAGGGCATTCTCT
>JBGTDP010000049.1:0-9490 GCA_041748255.1 Thermosynechococcaceae cyanobacterium
GATCGCTGCAAAATCCGGTTTAGCCCGGTCAAGCCGCGGTTGCCAATCACAATTAAATCTGCCTGGTGAATATTTGCCAGCCGGACAATTTCTTCGGCGGGTTCCCCCAGGACAATCTCAATTTCACTGGGGCAATTCAAAGCAGACTGATAGGTATGGAGTTGTTTTTCAATGTGCCGGTAAAGTCCCAGTTCTGGATCAGCGTAGGGTTGGTCAGCAGGTTTCTCAAAATCTGACTCAGGGGGAGAAATCACGTGGGCTAAGACAATCTTGCCCTGAGGCTTGAGATCCAGCTGATCTAGCGTCCGTATTATCCGCTCTGATAGCTCGGGACTATCGAGGGCCACCAGAATTGTCTTAAACACGCTTGCTGTCTCCTATTGCTAAATGCCTTGCTTAAATCTATTCTCCAAGGATTTGCTCTAGGGATCTCGAGGTTGGGGAGGATGGGTTCTTAAACGCACAGAGTCTCCATGGGAGGGCAACCCTTCGGCTTGGGCTAGGACCTCAATCGCCTTTCCTACTTTCTCCAGGGCAGTAGGGGAGTACTGAATTAAGCTGGAGTGCTTCAAGAAGGTTTCGACCCCTAAAGCCGAGGCATAGCGAGCAGAGCCAGAGGTGGGAAGGGTATGGTTAGGGCCTGCCAGGTAATCTCCTACCGCTTCTGGGGTCGAGGAGCCTAGAAAAATTGCCCCAGCGTGGCGAATCTCTTCTAGCAGCGCCCAAGGGTCAGTGACTTCAAGCTCCAGGTGTTCCGGGGCAAACGCATTGGAGAGTTCCGCCGCCCCATGGAGGGAATCAACCACTACCACTAAGCCATAGTGGGCGATCGCTTTTTCGGTTAACATCCGTCGCGGATGCGGTTGAAGTTGGGCTTCGACTTGGGCAACAACCTTAGCGGCCAAAGCGGTATCAGTGGTCAGCAAGATTGCTGCTGCCATTGGATCATGCTCAGCCTGGGCCAGCAGGTCAGCAGCGATATAAACTGGATTGGCACTTTGGTCAGCAATGATCAAAACCTCTGAAGGTCCGGCCAGGGAGTCAATCCCCACTGTGCCATAGACCTGCTTCTTAGCCAGGGTGACGTAGATATTGCCTGGCCCGGTAATCACATCCACTGCGGGGATTGTTTCAGTGCCATAGGCCAAAGCTGCGATCGCTTGAGCCCCACCGACTCGATAAATCTGTTGCACCCCAGCTTCTTGAGCCGCGACTAAAACAGCCGGATTGACGGCTTTGTCCTCCCCCGGTGGGGTAACGATCACAATTTCGGGAACCCCCGCCACCTTGGCTGGAATCGCGTTCATCAAGACAGTGCTGGGATAGGCAGCCCGCCCCCCCGGAATGTAAAGTCCGCCGCGGTCAACGGGAGTATAGCGTTTGCCCAGGACAATCTCATCCTCGCCAAACTGCACCCAGCTTTTAGGGACTCGCTGGCGGTGAAAGGCTTCGATCTGACGATGGGCTAGGCGAATCGCCTCTAGCAGCTCTTGGGAGACTTGCTGGTAGGCGGCATCTAACTCAGCCCCACTGACTCGCAACTCTGCTGCCGTTAGGGTTTGATGGTCAAATTCAGTTGTGTAGTGCAACAGGGCCCGATCACCCTGACGCTTGACCGCCTGCAGGACTTGCCGGACCGTTGCCTCTTTATGGACAACCTGATCGTCGTGGGTGCGATCGCAGATTCGGCGGATTTCTGCAAGCGCCTCAGCCCGTTGAGTAATGATTCGTAGCATGGGGGTAGAAACGCACCAACTAGGAACTGCCTATCTCTTTTCAAAGAACGGATCTTGAAGAAATTCTAATCAATCTGGCTAGAAGCTATCTCATGGATACTTAATAATAACGCTGCTCCATAGACAGAAACTGTTTATCGGAGAGGTTCAGATAAATTCCTGCGTTGACGACTCGACCCGTTTTTCCATAGCTTAACCTGGATTTTTCTGGGCCAGTGATTTCTAAAGCGTAGATGCTATTATGGTTGCTTGAGCATTTTTAGTCTGTAACTGAAGTAACCTGTTTAGAACTGACCGTGGCTAATATTAAATCTGCAATCAAGCGCGTCCAAATTAATGAGCGTAATCGCCTGCGCAATAAGTCGACTAAGTCGGCACTCAAAACGCTGACCAAAAAGTACTTTGAGGTCGTTAATCGGTATACTGCCTCTCCCAGCCCAGATCTGCGCCAAGAAGTTGACCAGGCCATGTCCACGGCTTACAAAAAAATCGATAAAGCAGTCAAGCAAGGGGTCCTGCATTCTAATAATGGAGCCCGCAAAAAATCTCAGATTGCCCGGGCCTTAAAGCAGCCGGATGCGTCTGCCTCTTAAGCAGCTTAAGCTGGGAGTGAGCAGGCAACCGGCGACTGCTATTTAATCTGACTGCAGCGTTTATTTCCTTGGGGCAGGTCAACCGAGCCATGCAACTGATTGACACCCATGTCCACCTCAACTTTGATGTTTTTGAATCTGAGCTAGATGCCCTAGCGCACCGCTGGCGTGATGCTGGGGTGGTTCGGTTGGTGCACTCCTGTGTGGAGCCAGCTGAGTTCCCCCGCACCCAAGCCCTATCGATGCGGTTTCCGGAACTTTATTTTGCGGTGGGATTACATCCTTTAGACGTGGACCAGTGGACATCTGAGTCAGCGGCGGAAATTTTAGCCCTGGCTCAGTCTGATCCTAAAGTGGTTGCCATTGGCGAAACCGGGTTGGATTTTTACAAAGCCGATCACCGTGACCAGCAGGCGATCGTGCTAGAGGCTCAGCTTAAGATTGCTCGGCAGCTAAATTTGCCGGTCATTATCCACTGCCGGGATGCTGCTGGGGCAATGGCTACCCTGATGCAAACATTCTGGCAGGAGCATGGCCCCGTCGCCGGCGTCATGCATTGTTGGGGTGGAACCCCAGAAGAAACTCAATGGTTCTTAGATTTGGGATTGTATATTAGCTTTAGTGGCACCGTCACCTTTAAAAAGGCCGCTCAAATTCAAGCCTCCGCTCAGGCCGTCCCCAGCGATCGCCTGTTGGTAGAAACGGATTGCCCCTTTCTGGCCCCGGTTCCCAAACGAGGCAAAGGCCCCAATGAACCGGCCTACGTCCAGTATGTTGCCCAGCAAGTAGCCGCCCTGCGAGGGGTTTCCCTGGCAACCTTAGCCGCCCAGACCACTGAAAATGCTTGTCGGTTATTTACCCTGCCCAAGCCCGCTTAGGGTTTCTGCCCTCGCCAATCAGCAGGCCAGGGGGGGAAGTGAATCCCGTCCAAAAAATTAAACTTACGTCATAATAGTTTAGAAGGAGTATTGTTAAGCAGTGGTAGTCTCATCTAGCCTGATCATTCCTGCCGGTGCTGGGCTATCTGACTTGCTAAGCTATAGCGAGTCCACAAAAAAATCTTTTAGATCAAATCAATATTATTTTTAGACCGTTGGCTTCAATATCCATCACCATCTGACCTGTTGTTTTAGCCCCTGCGCCCCTGCGGCTAATTTTTTGCTGTTGACATAGATATTGTCAATGGCCTATTATCAAAGGTTCGCACCGGGCGTGACCTCTAGAGGAGACGCATGACTAACCAGATTACCACCCCCCCCGCCTTTGCTCTGCCCGATATGGTTGAGATTCAGCGGGAAAGTTTCCGTTGGTTTCTTGAAGAAGGACTGATTGAAGAGCTAGATAGTTTTTCACCTATTACCGATTATACGGGCAAAATCGAGCTACACTTTCTGGCCAAGGACTATAAGCTTAAACAACCCAAGTACGATGTAGACGAAGCCAAGCGGCGAGACAGCACCTATGCCGTTCAGATGTATGTCCCCACCCGGCTGATCAATAAAGAAACCGGTGAGATTAAAGAGCAGGAAGTTTTTATTGGGGACCTGCCGTTGATGACCGATCGCGGGACGTTCATCATCAATGGGGCTGAGCGAGTCATTGTCAATCAGATTGTCCGCAGCCCTGGGGTTTATTACAAGTCTGAAACCGATAAAAATGGCCGCCGAACCTACAATGCCAGCTTGATTCCTAACCGGGGGGCCTGGCTAAAATTTGAAACCGATAAAAATGACCTAGTCTGGGTGCGAATTGATAAAACTCGTAAGCTTTCAGCCCAGGTGCTTCTAAAATCCTTGGGTCTCACGGACGGGGAAATTTTTGATGCCCTGCGCCATCCTGATTACTTTCAGAAGACCATCGAAAAAGAGGGTCAATTTGGGGAAGAAGAAGCCCTGATGGAGCTGTACCGTAAATTACGCCCCGGCGAACCCCCTACGGTTTCTGGGGGTCAGCAACTGCTTGATTCTCGCTTTTTTGACCCCAAACGCTACGATCTAGGTCGTGTGGGGCGCTATAAGCTAAATAAGAAGCTGCGACTCAATATTCCAGAAGTCATGCGGGTTTTAACGGCCCAAGACATTCTGGCGGCGGTTGACTATTTGATCAACCTGGAGTTTGACATTGGCAGTATTGATGATATTGATCACCTGGGCAATCGCCGGGTGCGCTCGGTGGGGGAACTGCTGCAAAACCAGGTGCGGGTGGGGCTAAATCGTCTAGAGCGGATTATCCGAGAGCGGATGACGGTTTCCGATACGGAGGCCCTGACACCTGCTTCTTTGGTGAACCCCAAGCCTTTAGTGGCGGCGATCAAAGAATTTTTTGGCTCCAGCCAACTCTCTCAGTTTATGGATCAAACAAATCCTTTGGCAGAGCTTACCCATAAGCGACGTCTAAGTGCCCTCGGTCCTGGGGGCTTAACCCGGGAGCGGGCTGGATTTGCGGTGCGGGATATTCATCCCACTCACACTGGTCGGATTTGCCCAATCGAAACTCCAGAAGGTCCAAATGCTGGGTTAATTGGTTCTTTGGCTACCCATGCCCGGGTGAACGCTTACGGGTTTATTGAGACCCCCTTTTATCCGGTGGAAAATGGCCGGGTTCTTAAGGACCAGCCGTCAATTTATATGACTGCCGACGAAGAAGATGACCTGCGGGTTGCTCCCGGTGATATTCCCACCAATGCCGACGGCTATATCCAGGGTGAGATTGTCCCCGTGCGGTATCGTCAAGATTTCACGACGACAACCCCGGACGAAGTTGACTATGTGGCGGTTTCGCCGGTCCAGATTGTCTCGGTTGCCACCTCTTTGATTCCGTTCCTAGAGCACGATGATGCCAACCGGGCCTTGATGGGCTCTAACATGCAGCGCCAAGCTGTTCCCTTGTTGAAGCCGGAGCGGCCCTTAGTGGGGACTGGGCTGGAAGCACAGGCTGCTCGAGACTCGGGGATGGTTGTGGTTAGTCGGACGCCGGGCGAAGTCACCCATGTTTCTGCGGAGTTGATTCGGATCCGCGCTGATCAGGGCCAGGCGGTTGAGTACAAACTCCAGAAGTATCAGCGCTCTAACCAGGATACCTGCCTGAATCAGCGTCCGCTTGTCTTTGTCGGCGATCGGGTTGAGTCTGGGCAAATTTTGGCCGATGGCTCAGCGACTGAAGGCGGAGAACTGGCCTTGGGTCAAAATATCCTGGTCACCTATATGCCCTGGGAAGGCTACAACTACGAGGATGCGATCTTAATCAGTGAGCGTTTGGTCTATGACGATGTCTACACCTCGATTCACATTGAGAAGTATGAGATTGAAGCGCGCCAAACAAAACTAGGCCCAGAAGAAATTACCCGGGAAATTCCCAACGTTGGCGAAGATTCCCTCCGCCATCTGGATGAGATTGGAATTATCCGCAAGGGGGCTTGGGTAGAGGCCGGCGAAATCTTGGTTGGCAAAGTTACCCCTAAAGGCGAGTCCGATCAGCCCCCCGAAGAAAAGCTTCTGCGCGCCATCTTTGGCGAAAAAGCCCGGGATGTCCGGGATAACTCGCTGCGGGTTCCCAATGGCGAAAAGGGGCGCGTGGTTGATGTGCGCGTGTTTACCCGCGAACAGGGAGATGAACTGCCCCCCGGTGCCAACATGGTGGTGCGGGTTTATGTGGCCCAAAAGCGCAAAATCCAAGTCGGCGACAAGATGGCTGGCCGCCACGGCAACAAAGGGATTATCTCGCGAATTCTACCCCAGGAAGATATGCCCTACATGGCGGATGGCACCCCCGTAGATTTGGTCCTTAATCCCTTGGGTGTTCCCTCGCGGATGAATGTGGGGCAGGTGTTTGAGTGTCTGTTGGGCTGGGCCGGGGAAAACTTAGATGCTCGGTTCAAGATAGTCCCCTTTGATGAAATGCACGGAGAAGAAGCCTCCCGAGCAACGGTCCACGGCCAACTGCAAGCAGCCCAGGAGCGATCGGGCAAGGATTGGCTGTTTAACCCTGATAATCCCGGCAAAATCCAGCTATTTGATGGCCGAACCGGAGAGCCCTTTGATCGACCCGTTACGGTGGGCAAGGCCTATATGCTCAAGCTTGTGCATCTTGTTGACGATAAGATTCACGCTCGCTCAACCGGTCCTTACTCTTTGGTTACCCAGCAGCCTTTGGGTGGCAAAGCCCAACAAGGCGGCCAGCGATTTGGCGAAATGGAAGTCTGGGCCCTGGAAGCCTTTGGCGCTGCCTATACCCTGCAAGAACTGTTGACCGTCAAGTCTGATGACATGCAGGGTCGCAACGAAGCCTTAAATGCGATCGTTAAGGGTCAAGCAATCCCCCGACCTGGAACTCCTGAATCCTTTAAGGTGCTGATGCGAGAGCTACAATCCCTTTGCCTTGATATTGCCGTTCACAAAGTGGAGACAGAGGCAGATGGCAGTAGCCGGGAAACTGAGGTTGATCTTATGGCAGATGTCGGCAATCGCCGCACCCCCTCTCGACCCACCTACGAATCATTTTCCAGGGTTGACCAGGATGAAGGGGAGGACTAACTCCTGGCAAACCAAGCCTCAGTGGATGGGAGGGGTTACCGCTTCCCATCCAATTGATTCATTTAACCTCGATTAGCGCTCAAACACCGAAGATAAGGAAGCTTTAAGCAATGCCAAAGCTAGAACAGCGGTTTGACTACGTCAAAATTGGTCTGGCATCTCCTGAACGCATTCGCCATTGGGGGGAGCGGACTCTTCCCAATGGCCAATCGGTTGGAGAGGTCACTAAGCCAGAAACAATTAACTACCGAACCCTGAAGCCAGAAATGGATGGCTTGTTCTGTGAACGAATTTTTGGTCCAGCAAAGGACTGGGAATGCCACTGTGGGAAGTACAAGCGAGTCCGACACAGAGGGATTGTCTGTGAAAGGTGTGGCGTTGAGGTAACTGAGTCTCGGGTTCGCCGCCACCGGATGGGATACATCAAGTTGGCAGCCCCCGTCACCCATGTCTGGTATCTCAAAGGGATTCCCAGCTATATGGCAACGTTGCTGGATATGCCCCTTCGGGATGTCGAGCAAATTGTTTATTTCAATGCCTACGTTGTTCTCAGTGCCGGTAATGCCGAGAACTTAACCTATAAGCAGCTGCTCACTGAAGATCAGTGGATTGAGGTTGAGGATCAAATTTATAGCGAAGATTCTCAGCTGACTGAGGTCGAAGTTGGGATTGGGGCAGAAGCCGTTCAGCGATTATTGCAAGACCTTGACTTAGAAACTGAAGCAGAACAACTGCGGGTTGATATTGCCAACTCCAAGGGACAGAAGCGAGCCAAGCTAATCAAACGTCTTCGGGTCGTTGATAATTTTATTGGCACAGGTTCTCGCCCCGACTGGATGGTTTTATTGAGCATCCCGGTTATCCCCCCTGACCTGCGTCCAATGGTGCAATTGGATGGGGGTCGCTTTGCCACCTCTGACTTGAATGATCTCTATCGGCGGGTGATTAACCGCAACAACCGCCTAGCCCGATTACAGGAGATTTTGGCCCCGGAAATCATTGTCCGCAACGAAAAGCGCATGCTACAGGAGGCTGTAGATGCCTTGATTGATAATGGTCGTCGGGGTCGGACAGTCGTAGGTGCTAACAATCGTCCCCTTAAATCCCTCTCAGACATTATTGAGGGCAAGCAGGGGCGCTTTCGGCAAAACCTACTGGGTAAACGGGTAGATTACTCTGGACGCTCGGTGATTGTGGTCGGGCCCAAGCTGAAAATGCACCAGTGTGGGCTGCCCCGAGAGATGGCAATTGAGCTGTTCCAGCCGTTTGTGATTCATCGTTTAATCCGCCAGGGGCTGGTTAACAACATCAAGGCGGCTAAACGCTTAATTCAACGGGTAGATCCGATTATCTGGGATGTGCTAGAGGAGGTCATTGATGGGCACCCTGTGCTTCTGAACCGAGCTCCCACTCTGCACCGCTTAGGAATTCAAGCCTTTGAGCCCATTTTGGTAGAAGGCCGAGCAATTCAGTTGCATCCGCTGGTTTGTCCAGCTTTTAATGCTGACTTTGACGGTGATCAAATGGCTGTGCATGTGCCTCTATCCGTTGAAGCCCAGGCTGAGGCTCGGCTGCTGATGCTGGCATCTAATAATATTTTGTCTCCGGCCACAGGTCGTCCAATTGTTACCCCCAGCCAAGATATGGTTTTGGGCTGCTACTACCTGACCGCTGAAAATCCTGATCAACCGGCAGCTGCCGATCGACATTTTGCCAGCCTTGATGATGCGATTATGGCTTTTGAACAGCAACAGGTCAATTTACATGCTTACGTCTGGGTGAGGTTTGAGGGGGATGTTGAGGATGACAATCCAGAGGTTGAACCGGAGGTAAAGTCCCTGCCGGATGGCAGTGTGCTCCAAACCTACCCCTCTCGTCGGCTTCGGCTTGATGGGGCGGGCAACCTGATTTCCCAGTACATCCGCACCACCCCTGGGCGGATTATCTACAACAAAACGATTCAAGATTCCCTGGTCAGCTAATCGGAGATAGAACTATGGCAGAGCAACCCTTTAATTCCAGAAAAGACGCCCCCCAGGCTATCTTTCGCAATCGGGTCGTTGACAAGGGACAGCTAAAGCAACTCGTTGCCTGGGCTTTCACCCACTACGGCACCGCCCGGACAGCAGAAATGGCTGACCAGCTTAAGGAGTTGGGCTTTCACTACGCAACCAAGGCCGGCGTTTCGATTAGTGTTGATGACTTGCAGATACCTCCTATCAAGCGCCAGCTCCTGGAAACTGCAGAAGAGCAAATCCGGGTGACTGAAGATCGCTATACCCGCGGTGAAATCACGGAGGTGGAGCGATTTCAAAAGGTGATTGACACCTGGAATGGGGCCAGTGAGGAACTTAAAGATGAAGTTGTGCGCAACTTTAAGGCCAATAATCCCCTCAACTCGGTGTATATGATGGCCTTCTCCGGAGCCCGGGGAAATCTTTCTCAGGTGCGCCAGCTAGTAGGTATGCGGGGATTGATGGCTGACCCTCAAGGGGAAATCATTGACTTGCCGATTAAGACTAACTTTCGGGAGGGATTGACGGTTACAGAATATATTATTTCCTCCTATGGAGCCCGTAAAGGTCTGGTAGACACTGCCCTGCGGACTGCAGACTCTGGTTACTTGACC
>JBGTDP010000050.1:0-5979 GCA_041748255.1 Thermosynechococcaceae cyanobacterium
GGGTGTGATGCCCAGCGAAGAAGTTCTGGCTGAGATGGGCAAATATAACGAAGAACTGGTCAAAGCCGGAATTATGCTAGCGGGTGAGGGGCTACATCCCAGCTCAAAAGCAAGGCGGGTTCAATTCGCTGGGTCAAATCAGACTGTGATTGATGGGCCGTTTACAGAGACAAAAGAGTTGGTGGCTGGCTACTGGCTCTGGCAAGTGCAGTCAATGGAAGAGGCGATCGCATGGGTCAAACGCATCCCAATGCAGGATGGCGAGCTTGAGATTCGCCCTGTCTTTGAAGCAGAAGATTTCGGTGAAGCCTTTACACCAAACCTGCGAGAACAGGAAGAACGCCTCCGCGCCGAGGCAGAAAAGCTTAAATGAACACCCCTAAAATGGGTTGTCTATTCAGGGACGTCAAGGTGCAAAAAGCAAGCCGTTGACTCAGTTTTACTGTCCCTGTGACGACTGCCAAGCCAAAAATAGTCGCCTATATTGGCATTGCCATCTACCCATCTGAGGTGACTTTAAGGTAACTGGAGGAATTGGTGGCTCGATGATCACCTGGGCCTGCCAGGGTTTAGGATAGCTCTAGAGTTCCCTGAAGCTGAATCCGCTCATGACTGAACCGCCTAAAACCTTGGAAGATGCGATCGCCCAAGCGCGATTAGCAACCCAGGCTGCCTTAGATGACGGGCTTACTCGTCTCAAAGTAGAGCTGGTGTTTCCCGAGCTTAAACCGCTGCCCGTCGCCGAGCAGTTTATTCCCTTATTTGAAGATCTGGGATCTCAGCTCAAAGTCCTGTTCCCAGACGCGGGGGCTGCAGCCTTGGCCTGCCGGGACTGGGGCAAAAAACCTTTTATAATTCGCGGCATAGGAGAGCAAAAAGCAGCCCTAGAGCCAGAAGATCGGCTATTGCTGCTGGTTGGCCCCACGGCAGTAGAGGTCAATCAAGTCGAAAAGCTCTGTCAGCAGGCAGATGAGCGACCGGTTGTGTTACTTAACCCGAGCCTGGAAGATGTTTCTGTGGTCGGGATTGGCTATGCAGCTCGCCAGTTGCGGGAGCGATTTTTAAATACGGTCGAGACCTGTTACTACCTGCGGCCAATTCAGAATGGCGCGATTCTTCGGGCCTATCCCACTGCCTGGCAAGTCTGGCGAGAAACAGAACCCGGTGAATATCAACTGGCTGCCGAAGAATCCCGTCGACCCCTGGCAGAAGACTTAGAAAGAATTCTTGCCCCTGCCGCCGAAGATCGGCAAAATCCTGATGGTAATAACCCAGGTCCTAAAAGCCCAGGTTTATTGGCCAATCTACAGCAGTTTTTGCGTGCCTTGAGTCAGTAGGGCTGTTGATGCCGAAAATTGTTTGAAGTTTTGTAGCTAAGGACGGAATCAGGTAAAACCACTGCGGTAAACTAAACCTTGTTTAGGAAACCTGACCATTGGTCAATTCTGAGGGTTCAGCGGTACAGCTTGCCGTTAAAATCATTTAGTTTGGAGCCTTTATTCAATGTCTCACACTGTTAAAATCTACGACACCTGCATCGGATGTACCCAGTGCGTCCGGGCTTGCCCCACTGATGTGCTAGAAATGGTTCCCTGGGATGGTTGCAAGGCAGGCTCAATTGCCTCCTCCCCCCGAACAGAAGATTGTGTCGGTTGCTTCCGCTGTGAAACTGCTTGTCCTACTGACTTCTTGAGCATTCGAGTTTATCTGGGACCTGAAACCTCTCGCAGCATGGGTCTGGCTTACTAGGTATAAAAAACCGCCTTAAGATTGGCAGAGGAAGTGCTTTGCTTCCTCTGATTTTTCATGAAAGAATTTTTAGAACGAGCTTGAGTCTGACAACAACATTTTCAGGAAAAAATAACTTTTCAGGCTGTAGCTTGTCTCCCATACAGCCCCGACCGCTGAGAAGTTAAAGCATCTCAGAAAGGATCAGACGTAGAGTCCATTTCCTGCGGACACATTGCTTGAGCGCTTTCCTTGAAATAAACCTTTTCAGCAAAATTTAGGACACCTCCGCCATAACTGGGGGACTCCAGCTTGCCCCAGCGATCGCTGGCTTGGTCCGACTAACAGAAAGTTAATGGCTATTCAAAAAACCAATCTCACCTTCTTGCAAGCTAAAGCAATTCTGGAGCAGTTTAACTACACAAACAGTCAGCTACCAGTTTCTGAAGAAGATAAAGCTCAGCTGCGGTCAGCCATAGTGCTGATGGCTCAATTTTCTGATTTCCAAATTTTAGGAATCTGTGCTGAGACAGCACCCCAAGGGTATTTGGCCCTTAAAACCTATGCAGCAGCTTTAGACTACGACATAACCTTTGAGACGCCCACAGCGGCAGGCCCAGTTTATATTAAGTTCAACCCAAGTACTGGACGTTGTCATCTTGATGCCCGCTCAGGCAAGTATTGGGGAGTGCTAGTGTCCTATCAGACTTCTCAACCGGAGGGCATTAATGAAGTTTATGGTCACTTCCCCCTTGACTTGTTTGTATCAATTCCCTAAAGTTGCTGGCCTCAGACCCAGGCAAACCCATAGGATATTGAGTGTTAGTTCAGACCCCTAGGAGTAGAAGCCATGGCGATTTGGGTAAATGAACAACTAGACCCCTCCGGTATTCTCTATGCTTGCATTGCCTGTTGTGATCAAACCCAGGCCCAAGAATGTCATCGTTCGTTTAAACAGAACCTAACCGATTCCCAGTGGGAATCAGGGTGGAGCGTTCAACTGCGGACAGTTACTTCCTGGGATGAAGTTCCGGCCCAAGCCTTGAAACTAGATTGACCAAAGCTCTAGTGCTAAGATAGCAAAGCTGTTAAAACTCTAAGTTTCACTATCATGGCTGTTCCCAAGAAGCGGACGTCAAAGTCAAAGCGGAATATGCGTAAGGCCACCTGGAAGCGTAAAGCGGCCACTGAGGCTCAAAAGGCCCTTTCTCTTGGCAAGTCAATTTTAACTGGACAAGCGAAGGGATTCTACTACCCCCCTAATGATGAAGAGGATGAAGAAGCTTAACTTTATCCAAAGTTGGCTAGGCGCTGGTTTGTTTCAAGCGCAAGCACCCTTTTTTAATCCAAATTAAATACCTGCAAACGTAAAAGACAAACATCTTGCTGATCCTCTACGCTTGCAGGTATTTTTTTGAGAAGCCTAGAACTAATCCCAAGCAGCCTTAGGGGTTGCTGGTTTGGGTAGCTAGCATTTCCTTGAGCTTTTCTAGCTCTTGGGCCCAGCGAGGATCAGGTTGGTTGGACTCAGGCTGAGAACTTGTTGTGCTAGTGCTAGCACCCGCAGACCGTCGAGACTTATTTTTAGGGCTGCGGCGACTACTTGAACTGTCAGAATTTCCACCTTCACCAGATTCTTCAGTTTTGTTTCTGGGTAAAGCGACTTCAATCTTTAGAGGATTTTCTTTGAACAGGTGACCATTAAATTTCTCGATCACCTGGTCAGCCTGCTCAGAGGTCTCGACCGTAACAAAACCAAAACCTCGACACTTCCCTGTTTTGCGATCAGTGACGACCTTCGTTGAGCCAGACTCTCCTATTTCCGGTAAAAATAGGGCTTCTAGCTCATGACGGTCTAATTCTTTGGGCAAATTACCGACGTAAAGACGAACGGACATGCAGACTACCTCCAAACTTGGGATTAGGCAAAAACGAGTGGAACTGTGAGACTTGCTGATCTGTAGAGCTGCTTCTGCCTCTAGCTCACAGACTGATTAACATTGGTCAAAACCTAATTAGCAACGTTGTTAGACTAACTTTGAATAAGTTTGATGTCTAAGACTTGATACCCATACTCTCTCTCGTCATTTCGCTGCAGTGAGGAATACATATTTGTATCTAAAAGAACCAAGCCACTATCTAAGTTACCACGGCTCTTGGCGCTCAACCACTTCAAAGATTAATCTACACTTGGCAATAAGTTGAGTCAGATTGTAAAAACCAGCTCCATAAATCGGCTGGAGCTAGTTGTTGAGCTAGAAGAAGGAACTGAGATTAAGCCTTATGACCGTTCAAGTTGGATCTGCTCCAAACCTAATGTAAACAGATGTAACACCTGTTGGGGGCGATCGCAATTTTTAGGGATTTAAGAATTTTTTCGTTGCCCCACCGATTTTCCTGCTCCAGTTCTACTTCAGGATGATTCCTGCTCTTTACCAACTGTTAGGCTAGGTTGAGAATACTGCCATGGAAGCACAGGCTGGTGCTGCTTTTTTGTCGCCCTAATGAAAGATTCTGATTCTTCCCAACCTTCCCAGTCGGAGACTCCCTTGTCAGAGCCAACCCCTGAACATCCAGAATTGAGGAAACCCGATCATGGGGTCGCACCGCCTTTGGTCATGGTTGAGACAGCCTTTTTGGCCAGCACCACGGCTTTAATCTGGCTAATCAATTACTTTTTCCCTTTAGGACCCTTGCTGCGGGTGTTCTTCTCAGTGCCGATCGCTTTGAGTTACCTGCGCTGGGGCAGACGGACTGCCTGGATGACCACCCTCGTTGCCTGTCTGTTATTGGCGGTTTTAATGGGGCCGCCTCGGAGCCTGCAATTTTTAATGCCCTACGGGTTTTTGGGGGTTGTTCTGGGGGGATTGTGGCGGCGCCGAGTCAGTTGGCCGGTCTCAGTCGGCTGGGGAACCTTAGTTGCTGCTTCCGGGTTGTTTTTTCAGATTGGTCTGGTTTCGCTGCTGTTGGGTGAAAATCTCTGGCTTTATCTCAACCGCCAGGTCACGAACCTGCTGGATTGGCTGTTTATCAAGCTGGGGTTGTTGATGCAAGTAGACATCACCGTTGTCCAGATTATTTCCTCGGTGATGATTGTGTTTAATGCAGCCCTCTATACCCTGGTGGTCCATTTGGTTGCCTGGCTGCTCTTAGACCGCTTAGGGAACCGGATTCCCTCCCCACCTCGCTGGATCCAGGTGTTGTTGGACTACGAGGAAGACTAGTGCTGCCGCTGATCCGGGTCTATACTCAAAAGCCATTAGGACAAACCTGGTTGACCCGCTATCAAGGATGTCAGCCGTTCTTGGGTTGTGTTCTAGGATTTACAGAAACGGGTTTGGTTCCCGGAGTATCTGCCGCTGGGGCAACCCCAGCAGCACGGCGATTGACGGCGATCGCAGATGCAGAATTTTTAGTTAATGGGCCTCAACCTGCTCCCAGTTATTCCCTACCTCCCCTGAATGCCGGGGCTTCACCGGTATTGATTAGCCGTGCTGTTGTCACAGGTCAGGGGCTGCCAGTTTACCTGTTTAATGCCGGTCTTCCTCAGCCCCCAGCAGTGGCTGCAGTTGATTTAGGCGGGTTGCCTGCTCAGTGCCTCAGCCAGGGAAAGGCGTTACCTTTTAAAACCGTCGTCGAGTTGCTGCATCAGGGGCTAAATTGGGGCACCCGGCTGGCTGCTCAAGTGCCCCAGAGCTACTTAATTTTAGGGGAATGTGTTGTGGGCGGCACCACCACTGCCCTGGCAGTATTGATTGGATTGGGGATTGCCGCCGCCGGGAAAGTTAACAGCAGTCATCCGATCTGTAACCATGCCCAAAAATTACGCCTGGTCCAGCAAGGTTTAGACCCCCTCAGGCATAGGGCAGACCTGGCTAAGCACCCCCTCTCCCTGGTTGCCGCTGTGGGGGACCCGATGCAAATTGTGGTTGCGGGAATGGCAATCGCAGCTAGCCGCGATTGTGGAGTATTACTGGCCGGGGGAACCCAAATGTTGGCAGTTTATGCCTTGGCCCAAGCCGTTGCTCAAACCCAGCAACTTGATTGGAACCCCGAGCAGGTGGTCGTGGGCACAACCCGCTGGGTTGCCGAAGATCCAACCGGAGATACCCTAGGTCTGGCAACGGCTGTGGGGGCTGTACCTCTGTTGGCAACCCAGCTGAGCTTTGCAACCTCCCGCTATCCCCAACTGCAAGCCTATGAGCAGGGCTTTGTCAAAGAAGGGGTCGGCGCGGGGGGCTGTGCGATCGC
>JBGTDP010000051.1:0-4558 GCA_041748255.1 Thermosynechococcaceae cyanobacterium
TAGGAGTCGCGATCGTAGTCATAATCAGTTGTTGCAGTCTGGCCAGCGGCTGCGCCTGCCTCAGGACGATAAACGCCTCTAACCCGTTCTTCGTGATCGTAGTCAACGGTCATGTCTTGGTTATACTCTGGCAAGTTCTCGGCTTGCTCTCTAGACAGACCCGTTGCATAAACCCGATCTGAATCGTAGTCAACCCGAGCACTACCGATGGGCATTAATACTTTCTTGCCGAAAATCCAAAAGCCTAGGTCAACAATGAGGTAGCGAAAGTTCCCAGAGGCTTCGTCGATCAGAATGTCTTCGACAGTTCCAATTTTCTCTTCGTTGCGATCAGAGTAGACGCTGAACCCTTTAATATCTTTACCGCCAAAAGTATCTTGATAGTTTGGATCAAATTCTGTGAGTTTTAATAATGCCATACGGGTTTTCCTCCAGTTTGTTATCGATGTACGAACGACTCCCCTGTATATTAGAGGGCCAGTTATGCTGCTCCATCTTCCTAGCGATGAATTCTATTCCCCTGGCGTATCCTTCTCTGGGTTGAGACAATCTCAAGCAATGCTGGCAAGGCGCTTCCATTTGTTGGGGTGGTTGTCATCGCTAGGTGGGTAGGGCTAGCTGAAATTACGCTTATTAGGTGCGATCAATGATTTCACGTCCCTGCTTGTCAATATCAAGCTCTTCACGGCGCACGGTTTCTTTAGTTTCAATCATTTCCTGCTCGACTTCTTTGTGAACCCGAACTTCCTCACGAACCACGGCTTCTTTACGGATATCAGGGGTTTCTTCGTAGACCTCCATCCGAGCCACTTCCCCTTCTCGGAAGTCAGTTTCTCTCAAGTCACCAACTGGCTGAGGATTTGTCGGTGTTGACCGCTCCACAACCACACGCTCTCGACTCACAGGCACAGAGGCGCGGACGGTTTCAGTTTCAACATGTTTGCCAACTGTGACATCCCCAACCTTGCGGCGGTGCTTGTTAGCAACAAGACGTTCTTCGTAGAGCCTGATCCGCTTGTGATTTTGATCATCCATCCCATAGAGATCAGGTTCCTGCTGGTAGTTATAGGCGCTGCGATCAGCCACAGGACGAGCCGGAGCAGGGGTGACTGGCGTAGGGGGCTCAACGGGTCTAGCAGCGCCAGATTGATAGATAGGATCGACCGGCACAGGGGACTCTAAAGGTGCAGACTGATCGACGGTTGGGGTTCGATAGACACCTCTAACGCGCTCTTCGTAGGCGTAATCAACATTCATGTCGTCGTGGTATTCAGGTAAATCCTCTGCTTGCTGTTTGTTACGCAGGCCGAGGGCATAGATGCGCCCTTCTGCTTCATCCACTTGACACTGGCCAACAGGGAGTAAAACTTTCTTGCCAAAGATCCAAAACCCGGTGTCAATCACAAAATAGCGAAACTGCCCTTCTTCATCAACAAGGACATTGTCAATGCTGCCGATTTTTTCCTGGCTTCGTCCGGCATAGACAGGGAGCCCCTTGATATCATCTCCATCAAAAAGTTCTTCGCGATAGTTTGGGTAAAATTGATCTATTCGGATCAGGTTCATGCCTTTGTCTCCAGTAGATAGGGGGATTGCTGTAGGCCAATCTTAGACGACTCCTTGAGTTGTCCTCTCTTCCCAGGGAACAATCTCTTTGGCTGGCTTTATCTTTCAAAGGGTCTATTCTGGTTAGGGAGAGAGGTTGAGCAAGGTTTGCTGAGTTCTTACAAGATGCGGAAGTTGGAGCAAGACTGGTTAGAACTGGTGCAGCAACAACGGGCGATCGCGGTGATTCGGGCTCCCCAAATATTCTTAGCCCAAGAAATGGCCAAGGCAGTTGCAGCCGGGGGCATTTGCCTGATTGAGATCACTTGGAACACTGAGGGAGCGGCAAACCTAATCTCACAGCTACGCTCAGAGCTACCCACCTGTCGGATTGGTACGGGTACATTGGTAGATGTCCAGCAGACCCGAGAGGCGATCGCTGCCGGGGCCCAGTTCTTGTTTTCCCCCCACACCAACTCAGCCTTAATCGAGGTTGCGGTCAACGCAGACATTCCAATTATTCCAGGGGCACTTTCACCAACGGAAATTGTAACTGCCTGGCAGGCCGGAGCCAGCAGCGTCAAGGTATTTCCAGTGCAAGCCATGGGGGGAGCCAGCTATATCCAAAGCCTCCAGGGACCTTTAGGCAAAATTCCCTTAATCCCGACTGGGGGTGTAACGGTGTCAAATGCTGCCAGCTTTATTCAAGCTGGAGCCGTGGCGGTGGGTCTGGCCGGAGATTTATTTCCTCAACTAGCTCTGGCCAAACAGGATTGGACTATGGTAGCGCAGCAGGCCAGAAAGCTTGTCCAAGCCCTTCAAAATTCTGCTTAACTAACCGGGGGCTGGAGGGGAGAATTTTGGATCAGGCTTAACTCAGCTCAGCGACCACCTGATCCTCTACCAGGGTTTCGTTCATCAGCAGATCTTCAATGCTGATCCGCAGCGATCGCTGCTCATCTACGCGAAACCTTGCCTTGATCCGATCACTGCCGGGTTGCCCAGGGGGAGAAAGCTGGGCGATTGATCGCGCTCCTTCCCGGTCATTTAAAGCTTGCACCTGAGCTTGACTGGCAGCCAGGTTGCGGGTAATCAGCCGGTCGCCATCAAAAAAAACTTCAGTGCCCCCGGATTCTTGCCCAAGTTCGCCAATAATCAGTTCAATACTGGGTTGACCTTCTATGGAAGCGCCGAGGACTAATTCCACTGGCTCGGCCATCGGATAGGGTTGTCCCGTGGGAATGATCGGATGCCAGTTATGGGCTTTTTGACGGCGGTCCCAGTAGCGAACCCCGTAACTATGGTAGAGAAAGTCTTTGAGTTCAATCCCCTGGGTTAGCTGTAGGGCTCCCTGGGCGATCGCTTCAAAGGGACGATTACTCCGAACCTTTGCTGGATCAAAGTATTTCCGAATCCAGGTTTGCACCGCCGGGATTTGGCTAGTGCCGCCCACCAACAGCACTGCATTAATTCCCTCTGAGTCTAACCCCTGGCGGCGAGCTTGCTGCAATACCTGGGTGATTGCCTCATCGAGACGCTTAAAAAACTGATGTTCCTCAAGAATTTGCTCAAATTGATCTCGGGTGAGCTCTAGCTCATAGGTTTCAAAGGCTTCTTCGTGAAAATAAACCTCAGTGGCTTGCTGCTGTAGCGATAGCTGAATTTTAAGTCGCTCAGCCAGGCGAGTTGTTAGCGGCGTTTGCACCAGTCCCTGGCTCGTGGCAAAGTAATCGACTAACCAGTTATCGAGATCCGTCCCCCCAAGATTAATGCCCACCTTTGCCAGCACTCGCGCCGTTTTAGGACGTTGGCCAGAACTTTCTGCTAATCGTTTCTCCCCCCACTTAAGAATGAACCCCAATGGTTTTGTCTGGGATGCACTCTCTGCGTGGAGTTGAACCAGGGATAAATCCAGGGTGCCACCCCCAAAGTCAATCACTAAGATAATCTCTTGGTCTGCCAGGCCATACCCCAAGGCTGCTGCCGTGGGCTCATCCAGCATCCGCACCTGCTCAACCTTGAGGTCTTCACAAACTTGCCCGAGCCAATGACGGTAAGTCTCAAAACTATCGACCGGGACCGTAAAGACCAGCGACTGTAAGGGGGATTCAGGAATTGCTTTGACAATCTCTTTGAGAAACCAGGCCCCAACCTTCTCAAAGGTAACAATCTGTCCGTCTAGCTCTGGCAGAAAGCCCTGGATTGTGGAGCCAATTCCGCGCTTAAAGCTGCGAAAGAACCGAGGATCGGTGCTGATATCCAGGCCGCGATCGCGCACTTGCTGACCGGCCAATACCTCGGCAGAGGAAGAATTCTTAACGTATAGCAGGCTCGGAACAAGGTCCGGGTTTTGACCAACTCGCCAGCTAAGGCCGGGTAACTTTAAGGTTTCTGGTTGCTGGGTGGCCGGATTCCAGCGGGCAACCACTGTATTGCTGGTTCCAAAATCGATCGCGTAACTCAAAATCTAACTCTCAAGACACTTAGGGCTGACTTGAGGACAAGCCTTCCTTTAGGGATTGTAGATTGTTTTCGAGCTGAGAATCCTTCTGAAGCGAATCATTGATCGTTGTCGGGACTAGCTCGGTATATAAATTTAAGACTGGCTTAGGGGACTGAGCTGCTGGCAGCCTTGTATTGGTTAGAAACTGAGTTAGGAACAGAGACACCGTTACCACTACACCCAGAATCCATAGATCTTTTTGCATTAATCCTCTCATTGCTACTTTGTCTGTTTTTGCTACCTCCGGTGAGTTCTGATTGAGTTCTCTAACAGAAAGCTATTTACCGAATCAGCCAAAGGATATTGGCACAAAAAACCAGCAGATTTAACTCAATCTACTGGTCATAGTATGAATAAAAATCGGACAATAATGAAGAACCCAATCGCAGCAAGCTGCGGGGTATCTGACTAAAGAGAGAATAACCGCATCTGTTGGGCTTGAGCCTTCTCTTGCTCTGTTCCCTGCTCCTGAATGTAGCGTTTGATCATCTCGCTGTTGACCCCATCTCC